>NZ_JCANQV010000476.1:0-2828 GCF_059553635.1 Candidatus Streptomyces philanthi | reverse complement strand
CGCGGTCCACGGTTTCGTCCGCAACCCGGAGGGCAACCCGGTGCCGGGCTCGGCGGTGACGCTGATCTCGCTCACCGGCAGCCAGCTCGGCCGCGCGGCCACCCGCCCCGACGGCGCGTACACCCTCGACGCCCCCGGCGCCGGCTCGTACGTGCTGATCGCGGCGGCCGACGGGCACCGGCCGCAGGCATCCACGGTGGTCGTCGGCGACCAGCCGCTCGGCCACGACATCCTGCTCAGCGGCACCGGCGGCCTCGGCGGCCAGGTGCGCGGCGCGGTCACCGGCAAGCCGGTGGAGGGGGCGATGGTCGTCGTCACCGATGTCCGCGGCGAGGTGCTGGCCACCGGGAGCACCGACGACGAGGGGAACTTCTCCTTCGACACGCTCGGCCCCGGGACCTTCACCGTCGCGGTCAACGCGGCCGGCTACCGGCCGACCGCGCTGCCCGTCGACGTCGGCGGCCAGGGCACGACCCGTATCGAGGTCGAGCTGCTGTCCGGGGCGCGGGTGCAGGGCGTCGTACGGGCGGGCGCCGCGCGGCTGCCGCTGGCGGACGCCCGGGTGACGCTGGTGGACGCGGCGGGCAACGTCGTGGCCACCGCCACCACCGGTGAGGACGGCGCGTACGCCTTCACCGATCTGGACGCGGGCGACTACACGGTCATCGCGAGCGGCTACCCGCCGGTCGCCCACGGCCTGACGGTCAACGCACGCGGGGTCGACGGCTACGACGTCGAACTCGCCCACCCCGGGGACTGACCCCGGAGCCCGGCACCACCGGGCACACCTACCCGGGCCGGAGCGCGCTGTGAGCGGACACGCGCGCCGGCCCGGCCCCGGGGCTCCGGCGGCGGCACCGCGCACAGGCAGGGGACGGCCTGCGCGCCGCCGCCGGAGCCCCCACGTACCGGCACGACATCGGGAGCGGGAATGACTTGGACGGGCGCGGCCACGGGAGTGCGGGCGCGGGTCCGCACACGGGACGGCTGGGCGGTACCGCACGCCGTCCTCACCGTCACGGACATGACGGGCGCGCAGGTGCTGCGCGTCCCGGCCGACGGTGACGGCGCCGTCCGCAGCACGGAACCGGTGGCGCCGGGCCCGTACACCGTCATCGTGACGGCCGTCGGCTACGCGCCGGCCGCCTCCAGCGCGATCGTCACGGCGAGCGGGCGGCTGGACGCCGGGGACGTGGTGCTGGCCCGGCAGGGCGGTACACAGCTGCCGCCGCCCGGCGCCTGGACGATCGACCCGATGCACTCGACGGTGGCGGCGTCCGCCCAGCATCTGGGGATCACCAGCGTGCACGGCCGGTTCACCGCGTTCAGCGGGCGGATCGGGATCGCCGAGGACGTGGCGGCCTCGTCCGTCCGTGCCGTCATCCAGGCGTCGTCGATCGACACCGGCAACGGGATGCGCGACGGCCATCTGCGGTCCGAGGACTTCCTGGACGTCGAGCGCTTCCCGGAGATCACCTACCGCAGCACCGGCATGGAGCCGGTCGGCCCCGACCGCTGGACGGTGCACGGCGAGCTCTCGCTGCGCGGTGTGGTGCGCCCGGTCGACCTCGACCTGAGTTACCTCGGTACGGGCCCGGACCCGTGGGGTGGTGTCCGCGCGTCCTTCGCCGCGGCCGCGGAACTGCGCCGCGAGGACTTCAGGATGAACTACAACCAGGTGGTCGCGGCCGGCATCGCGGCCATCGGCACCACCCTGCGGGTGCAGCTGGACATCCAGGCGGTGCAGGGGGAGAGCCTGCCGCAGCTGTGAGGGACTGCGGCAGTGGTGAGGGCCTGCCACAGAGGACGGCCCGCCCGGGGCGAGGAGCCCGGGGCGGGCCGTTTCCTGTGGGGTCAGGGGGTCACTCCGGGGGCGTGTCCCTCGTTCCCTCCTTGTCGCGCATCGCCTCGATGCCGGCGATCTGGAGGTCCAGGGCGAAGGCGAAGTCCCGGTCGATGAGTTCCTGGGCGCCCGGCCCGCCCTCGCCGTACCGGGCGCCGTCCGCGTCGTTGATCAGGTCCGCGAAATCCGGCCGTTCCGACAGCATGCCGAGGACCTGGTGGAGGTACTCGTCCAGGCCGAGGCCGGCGGCCCGGCAGCGCGCCGCGTACTGGCCGTGCATGGTCGAGAAGCCGTGGACGAACTGGAAGACGGAGCCCAGCGCGCCGGAGATCCGCTCCGGCGGCAGCCCGCTGCGCCGCATCACCCGCTTCGTGGCACGGGAGTACGCGGCGGAACGCGGCCCGATGTTGAGGAACTCGCCGAGCAGCCGGGCTGCCCACGGGTGCCGCAGCAGCATGTCGCGGTAGCCGGTGGCGAGCATCCGCAGGTCGTCGCGCCAGTCCGTGCCGTCCTCGCCGTCCGGCAGCGGGATCTCGCCCGCGACCGTGTCGAGGGCGTGCTCCAGCAGGTCGTCCTTGGTGTCGACGTACCAGTAGACAGACATGGCGGTGACGCCGAGTTCGGCGGCGAGGCGGCGCATCGAGAACTTCGCCAGCCCCTCGGCGTCCAGCAGCCGGACCGTGGCCGCGACGATCTTCTCCAGGCCGAGTCCCGCCGGCTGGTCGGTCCTCCGCCGGGACGGGGGGCGCGTCGTCAGCCAGACGCTGCGCGGTCGTCCCCCGGCGCTGCCGTCCTTCGCCGCCATGGCGCCCTCCCCTTCGGTGAGCGTGCTCCCGCCGTTCCGTACAGCCCGATGCTATTCCGCCACCGCGGCGGACGGCTCGGGCGCGGCGTCGTGCCCCGGGGCGTCGCGTTCGGCGCGGCGCAGCAGCAGCGCGGCGAGCAGCCCGCCGAGGAGGACGGCGGCCGCGCCGACCAGCTGGCT
>NZ_JCANQV010000475.1:0-2852 GCF_059553635.1 Candidatus Streptomyces philanthi | reverse complement strand
AGGCTAACGGGACAGCGCCGACGCACCGGGAACACCGCCGGGAACGGCCGGGGCCGCTCCCCCGGCGTCCGCCACCTCGCACCAGACGGTCTTGCCGTCGAGGTGCGGGACGGCGCCCCAGCGGAGGGAGAGGGCGTCGAGTATCGCGAGGCCGCGCCCGCACTCGTCGTCGCCGGTGGCCTGTACGAGGACGGGGAGGACGCGGGCGTCGGGGTCGGTGACCTCGACGCGGGTCACGCCGGGGGCCGTGTCGGTGACGCGGACGGTCACGGGGGCCCCTTCGCCTACGTGCAGCACCACGTTGCTCAGCAGCTCGCTGACGCACAGTTCCACCTCGGGGAACTCCCTGCCCAGGTGGCGGCGGACGGTGCGGCGGATCGCGCCGACGGTCGCCGGTGCCGCGAGCACGTCGAGTACGAGCGGGCCGCTCACCGCTCGGCCGCCCGCCGCAACACCTCGACCAGCTTCCAGCCGGTGGCCGTGTTGCAGTTGCCCAGCGCCACGAGCTTCCCGGCGTAGTCGCTCGCGTACGTCGGGAGGTCGGCGCCCAGCGACGGCAGGGTGATCCCGTTCGCGGCCAGCGCGCAGCGGAGGTGTGCCACGCACTCCAGCGGGTCGTCGGAGCCGTGGGTGACGGCGGGGGCGGGGGTGACGCCGGAGGCGTCAAGGTCGTGCTGCACGGATGCACCTTCCTGTGCGGGGAGTGATGAACCCGTCACAGATTGGCCTGATCCGGCGTAGCGTGAAAGGAGTTTGGGTTGCGCAGGGCAACCAGCGGATCATGGCGGTGAGTTGTGCCTCCACGTAAGAACCCCGACGCCTCGACCAGTGTCCCGTGCTTCTACGGGGCCGAGTTGCGCTACCAGCGGGAGAAAGCGGGCTTCACGCTCGAACAGCTGGTGAACGGAAGCTTCCGGGGCATCTCGTTCCTCAGCCAGATCGAACGCGGCGAGCGCCGAATGCCGCTGGATCTGGCCAAGCACGCGGACAAGGTACTCAGGACGGACGGCTTTTTCGAGCGGCGCTGCGAAGACGCGCAGAAGGCGAGGCAGGTCGGACTGGCGGAGTACTTCGTCAATGTGGCGGAGATGGAGAAGTTCATCTCATGCCTGGAGGACTGGGCGCCCGGCATCATCCCCGGGCTGCTGCAAACAGAGGCTTACATCCGGAGACTCGTACAGGTCATGAAGCCATGGCTGCGACCCGAGGCGGTCGACGAGCTGGTCGAGGGCCGCCTCGCGCGTGCCGCGCTCTGGGAGCGCGAGGGTGAGGTGAGGTACTGGACCGTCCTGCACGAGTCCCTCATCCGCCGGGCGATGCTTCCGCCGGACGAGATGGCCCACCAGCTGGAACACATCCTGCACGTGATCCGTTCCACGCAGAGCGTTCTGCAGATCGTCCCGGAAAAAGCCACCTCCTACCCCCTCATGATGAGCGGTGAAGTTCGAATCATGGCGTTTCCGGACGCTCCGACGGCGGCGTACGTCGAGAACGATCACAGCGGACAACTCATCGACTATCCGCCACTCGTGAAGGAGTACCAGAGGTCATACGATCTGCTCAGGGCCGCCGCACTGCCGCCTGAGGCGTCCCTGGACATGGTCGAGGAAGCGGCAGAGGACTATCGAAATGCCACTCAATGAACGCAACTTGAACGGCGCTGCTTGGCGCAAGAGCAGCTACAGCAACGCCGATGGCGGCAGCTGCCTGGAAGTCGCCGAAGGTTTCCTCGGCGCCGCCCGCTGGCGCAAGAGCACCTACAGCAACCCCGACGGCGGCAACTGCCTCGAAGTCCGCGACGGCCTCCCCGGCGTCGTCCCCGTCCGGGACTCCAAGGCGGCGCCCCACGGCCCCGCGCTGGTGTTCCCCGCGAGCGCCTGGGACCGGTTCGTCACCGCCGTGAAGGCGGACGCGCTGGGGGTCTGAGGGCAGCCCCGTACCGGGGATCGCTCGTCCGGGCGGTGTGTTCGTGCCGTCCGGACGCGCGCGGGAAGCCCTGGTACTTTTCCGCGCATGTGCGACAGGGCCCGGTCCGCCGGACCGGAGGGACGTGGCCGGACGACGGGCGGGCGGGCCTCCGTCCGGGCCCTGGTCGGGCGCGTGGCGGCGTACGTCCGCAGCGCGCCGGGGACGTTCTGCTGGCTGGCCGTGCTGCTGGTGACGTCGGTGGTCATGCACCGCATCAGCCCCGACGTCCTCGAACGCGTGCTCCAACACCGTTCCACCAATATCCACAATCTGCTGCACACGCCCTTCCGGGTGCTGCTGACCAGCGCCCTCTGGCTCGACGGCGGCGGGTGGGCGCCCTACTTCCTCGTCTACAACGCGGTCCACGTCCCCGCCGAGCGCTGGCTCGGCACCTGGCGCTGGCTCGCCGTCATCGGCACCGCGCACATCGGGGCGACGTATCTGAGCGAAGGGATACTGGCCCTCGCCATCCACGTCGGCGCGGCCCCGCACTCCGCCGTCAACACCCTGGACGTGGGGGTCAGCTACGCGCTGGCCGGTGTCATCGGCGTCCTCGCGTACCGCCTCCCCCGCCACTGGCGTCCCGTGTACGTCCTCGCCCTCGTCACCTTCTACGGCACCCCGCTGCTCGACCACCGCACGTTCACCGCCGTGGGGCACTTCGCTGCCGTCCTCATCGGCCTCGGGTGCTATCCGCTGGTGCGCGAGCGGGTGCACGCGGACGGGTCCTCGCTGCGGGCGGATGCCGCCGGATGACCTAGTCCGGCGCGCGGGCGCCCGGCCGTCGGACCAGGGTGAACACCATGAGGCAGTGGATATCCGTGACGCTGGCCGCCGGGGCCGCCACCGCCGTCGCCGCCGTCGCGCTGGGCGTGCCGCCACCG
>NZ_JCANQV010000474.1:0-2861 GCF_059553635.1 Candidatus Streptomyces philanthi | reverse complement strand
GCCGCAGTGGCCCCGACGCCCCCGGTGTCGACGACCTGCGGGAGGAACTGGCCGCCCACGGGCCCGAGGTGGACGTCCGCGCCTGCGACGTGGCCGACCGGGAAGCGGTCACCGCGCTGATCGCCTCCGTGCCTGCCGAGCACCCCCTGACCGCCGTGATCCACACGGCCGGTGTCCTCGACGACGGCATCGTCACCTCCCTCACCCCCGACCGCCTCTCGTCCGTCCTGCGCCCGAAGGCCGACGCCGCCTGGCACCTCCACGAGGCGACCAAGGACCTGGACCTGGCCGCCTTCATCCTGTACTCGTCCATCTCGGGCGTCGTCGGCGCGCCGGGCCAGGGCAACTACGCGGCGGGGAACGTCTTCCTCGACGCGCTCGCCTCGCACCGTACGGGCCTGGGCCTGCCCGCCCAGTCCCTGGCCTGGGGCGCCTGGACCCAGGGCGGTGGCATGACCGCCGGTCTCTCGGACGCGGACATGCAGCGGATGGCCGCCTACGGGACCGCGCCCCTCACTCCGGAGCGGGGCCTGGCACTGTTCGACGCCGCCGTCTCGACCGGCGCGCCCCACCTCGTCGCGATCGGCCGGACCTCCGGACCCGTACGTGCGCAGGGCCCGGTGCCGTCCATGCTGCGCGGGCTGGTCAAGGGCGCCCGGCGGACGGCCGCGAACGCCGCGGGCGGCCCCGGGGGAGCGTCGCTCGTCGACCGGCTGCGGGCGGCGCGCCCGGAGGAGCGTACGCGCCTGATGACCGACCTGGTGCGCACCGAGGCGGGCGCCGTCCTCGGACACGCCGCGGCCGGCGATGTCGACGCCCGGCGGGAGTTCTACGAGCTGGGCTTCGACTCCCTGACCTCCGTCGAACTCCGCAACCGGCTCTCCGCACTCACCGGACTGCACCTCTCGGCGACCGTCGTCTTCGACAGCAAGACCCCCGCCGACCTCGCCGCGCGCCTCTACGGCGACCTGGCCGCGCAGTCGTCCCTGGACGGCTCCGCGTCCCAGGAGGGCTTCCTCCCGGTCGCCGCGCCGGAGACCGACTCCCTGGAGCGGATGTTCCTCGACGCCCTGGACAACGGGAAGATCCCCGAGGCCCAGCAGATGCTGTCCGCCCTCGGCGCCCTCCGTCCGAGCTTCGAGAACACCGCCGAACTGGAGGATCTGCCGGTCTCGGCCACCCTCGCCGAGGGCCCCGGCAGGCCGCGGCTGATCTGTGTCAGCACGCCCACCGCAAACGGCGGCGTCCACGAGTACGCCAGGTTCGCCGCGCCGTTCCGGGGCGAGCGGCACGTCAGCGCGCTGCCGCTGGTCGGCTTCGCCACCGGCGAGCGGCTGCCGGCCGGCCCCGGGACGGCGGTCCGGGTCATCGCGGAGAGCGCGCTGCGCGCGAGCGGTGGCAAGCCCTTCGCCCTGGTCGGGCACTCCTCCGCCGGAGCCTTCGCCTACCTGGCGGCGGCCCTGCTGGAGGAGACCTGGGGCGTCAGGCCCGATGCCGTGGTGCTGCTGGACACCCTCAGCATCCGGCACGAGAAGGGGGAGGGCCTGGACTACCGGGGGCTGATGCGACGGCACTTCATGGTCGACGAGGTCTCGCCGGTACGGATGACGAACTCCCGGCTGTCCGCCATGGCCCGCTGGATGGGCATGCTCAGCCAGCTGGAGGTCCGGCACACCACCGCCCCCGTCCTCCTCGTCCGTGCCTCCCGGGAGACGTACGGCATCGAGACGGACACCGTTCTCACCGGCGGTCACGGCGGCCGGGTCGATGTCCATGACATCGATGCGGACCACTTCTCCATGGTCCGTGACGACGCCCCGGAGACCGTGCGGGTCGTCAAGGAATGGCTGAACTCGCTGGGCGACGCGTAATCAGTTCCACGGCGGGCGTCCTGCGGGGCGCCCGCCGACTGTTACCCCGTGTGTCCGGTGGGACACATGACTGATCTACCCTGTGATACGTAAATATGCGGCTCTAAAACTGACCTAAGAGTCGTTTTCAGGGAAAAGTGGGGGTAACCGCAGTGAAGTTCAGCCGTGTCTCGGCGGCGGTCGCCGCTGCCGCGATGGCGCCCGTCGTCCTGTTCTCGTCCCCGGCGTTCGCGGACGAGGCCAAGGGCTCGGCGGCCTCGGCTCCGGACACGGCGTCGGAGCCGCGGAACGACGACGGGCAGCAGGCGAGCGGCCAGGAGGACGGCGCGGCCAAGGAGTCCGGCCCCTCGTCCGAGGAGGCGAGCGATGAGGAGAACCGCAGCGCCATCCTCAAGATCCTCGGCGCGCCGCATCCCGGCATCAGCGTCACCGAAGCCGCGCAGCGGGCGCTGAACGGATCTCCCGAAGACCGTGCGCGCTTCCTGAAGGAGGGCTACGCACAGGCCCACTTCGTGGACGACCGGGTGCGTGCCGGCCAGATCTACACCTCCGGCGGTAAGGCCGTCCGGGCGGCCGCCCTCGCCGCGCTGGAGAAGTTCGAGCACGAGGCCGTCCACCGGTTCCTTGAGGTCGGCCAGTACGTGGCGCGTGATGACGACAACCGCGTCGAGATCTTCCGCATCCTGCACTCGGCCCAGCACGGCGGCGCCCTCTACGACGCCGTGCAGAAGGCCATCGAGGGCAGCCCCGCGGACCGTGCGCACTTCCTTGAGGTCGGCCAGTACGTGGCCCGGAAGCTGGACGAGGCCGCGGCCGCCAAGGACGGCGACACCAAGGACGGCGGGACGGCCAAGGACGGCGGGACGGCCAAGGGCGACGGAAGGACCGAGGACGGCGAGACCGCCCACGGCGGCAAGGGGAAGCCGGCCGACGCCAAGGGCACCGCGGACGCCACGGCCTCCCACCGCACCACCGGCGCCCGTCCCGCCG
>NZ_JCANQV010000473.1:0-2874 GCF_059553635.1 Candidatus Streptomyces philanthi | reverse complement strand
GGCGCGCAGCATCCGGGTGGCGCGGGGGCAGGTGTGGATGCCGTGTGTGGGGGCGGCGAGGAGGTGGAGCGCGGAGACGGCGGCCACGTCGTCGCCGCAGGCGCGGGCCCGTTCCAGGGCGAGGCGGGCCAGGGGTGCCAGCCGGCGGTGGCGTGCGGTGCCGCTGAGGAGGTGGGCCCAGGCGGTGAGCAGGTCGACGGTCTGGCGCAGCAGGGGCCCGGAGAGGGCGCCCGCGCCGTCCGGCCCGTGGCGCAGGAGCCGGTCGAGGAACCCGTACAGGCGAGGGTCCGCGTCGTCCAGCCAGGCGCGGGCGGCGTGCGCGTCCACCGGGCCACGGCCCGGCGCCCCCTGCCGGGGCGGGTCCGGTACGGCGCGGTGGCGGACCGCCTCCAGGACGGCGGCCAGGACGAATCCGAGGAAGCGCAGCTGGGCCCGGCAGCGTGCGTGCGGGGTGTCGGTGTGTTCGCCGAGCCGCCGTGCGAAGAGTCTCACCAGGTCGTGGAAGCGGTAGCGGTCGGGGCCGTGGCGCTCCAGGAGCCCGGCGTCGACGAGGCGTTCGGCGGTCGCCTCCGCCTCGTCCTCGTCGACGCCGCCCAGCAGCGCGGCCGCGGTGCCCCGGCCGAACGCGGGGACCTCGGCGAGGGCGAGGAAGCGGAACGCCCTGGCGAGGGCGGGGGCGAGGGCCTCGTGGCCGAGGCGGAAGGTGGCGTGCACGGCCAGGTCGCCGACCTGGAGTTCGTCCAGCCGGCGCCGTTCGTCGCGCAGCCGCGCCACGAGTCCGCCGACGGTACGGCCGGGCCGGGAGGCCAGACGGGCACCGGCGATGCGGACGGCGAGGGGCAGGCCGCCGCAGAGCGCGACGAGTTCCCTCGCGGCTTCCGGCTCCGCGTGGGCCCGTTCGCGGCCGAGGACCGCGGTGAGCAGGTCGACGGCCTCCGCCTCCCCCAGGACGCCCACGTCGACGGTGTGCGCGCCGGCCGGGGCGAGGGTCCGGGGGCGTCCGGTGACGAGGACGCCGCAGCCGGGTGTGCCGGGCAGCAGCGGCCGGATCTGCGCGGCGTCCCGGGCGCCGTCGAGGACGAGGAGCGTCCGGCGGCCGGCGAGCCGGGAGCGGAACAGGGCCGTCAGTTCGTCGAGGCGGTCGGGCAGGGCGCCGCCGGGGACGCCGAGGGCGCGCAGGAACCGTGCCAGGACGTCGGCC
The DNA here is from genome assembly GCF_059553635.1 of Candidatus Streptomyces philanthi. Lineage (NCBI taxonomy): Bacteria > Bacillati > Actinomycetota > Actinomycetes > Kitasatosporales > Streptomycetaceae > Streptomyces > Candidatus Streptomyces philanthi. The sequence continues at coordinate 1,673 of NZ_JCANQV010000473.1, read as the reverse complement.
GGGTCGGCCGGGTCGGGGGCGTCGCCGTGCAGATCGGCGTAGAGCTGACCGTCGGGGAAGGCGGACCGTACCCGCTGGGCGACGTGGACGGCGAGGGCCGTCTTCCCGGCGCCGCCGAGGCCGGTGAGCACCGCCACCACCGGCGTGTGACCGGACGCGGCGCCCTCCAGGAGCCCGCGGAGGGCGGCCACCATCTCCGTACGCCCGGTGAAGTCCGCTACAGATGGCGGGAGTTGGGCGGGGACGGGAGTGCGAGGGGTGGTGCCGTTCGTGTCGGCCCAGAGGGTGCGGAGGGCGGGGGCGACGGGGCCGGGGCTGCTGTCCCGGCCGGAGGCGGGCGCCATGGCGGCGGGAAGGTGCGGGAGGCGGTAGGAGGCGGCGCCCGGCGGCAGGGGGCTGCCCGGTGCGCCCGGGGACGTGGCGGGGCCGGGCGCCGAGGAGGTCCGTGGCGGGCCGGACAGCAGCCGGGCGTGGAGGTCGCGGAGTTCCGTTCCCGGGCGGACGCCCAGTTCGGTGTCCAGGACGCGGCGGGTGGACTCGTACGCGTCCAGTGCCTCCGCCCGGCGGCCGCACCGGTCCAGGGCCCGCATCAGGAGCCCCTGGGCGCGCTCGCGCAACGGGTGTTCCCGGGCGAACGCGTGGAGTTCCGTGACCACCTCCGGAGCGTGGCCCAGGTCCAGGGCGCAGGCGAAGGCGTTCTCCCGGGCGTCGGTGCGCAGTCGTGTGAGCCGTTCGGCCTCCAGCCTCGGGTACGGGCCGGGCAGCCCGGCCAGCGGCGTGCCCTCCCACAGGGCGAGGGCGGCGGCCAGTTCGTCGTGGGCGGCGCGGATGTCGCCCGCGGCCCGCAGGCGGGCGGCGGCCGCCAGCCCGGCTTCGAACTCCGCGGCGTCCAGCGCCCGCGCGGGTGTCCGCAGCGCGTAGCCGTCGCCGTCCGACACCAGCAGCCGGGCCGGTTCCCCGGGGGTGCGCTCCGGTTCCAGCAGACGGCGCAGCCGGGACACATAGGTGCGTACGGTGCCGGTGGCGCGTTTCGGGGGCTCGCCCTCCCACAGCGCGCCGACCAGGTCCCGTACCGCGACGGTCCGTCCCCTGCTTCCCAGGAGCATCGCGAGCACCACGCGCTGCTGGGGTGATCCGGGCGGCAGCGGCCGCCCGTCCCGCAGGACGCGTACCGATCCCAGGACCCGGAACCGCAGGCCCTCCCCCGTGGCCCCGGCGGGGGGTCGCTGCCCGCTCACGGCGTGCCCACCTCTCGTCCTCCGTCTCGTCACTGCGTACGACCACGCGCGGCCGGCCCTTCCCGCCCCAGCGCGGGGCCGTTCCGGGGAGCGCGCACCGCCCGCTTTCCTCCCGAGGAGAACCGTGGGCGGCGCCTCGGCGTTCCCTCCCCCTCCTGTGACGACCCGCACGAAACCGCCGTACGGGTTTGGCCGTCGGGCCCCGCCGGGAAGGATCTTGCAGCGCGGTCCGGCCGATGACCGAAGGGGCATTTCCCCTGCCCCCGCCGACGTCCGTTCGTCCCTGTTTCCTTCCCCTCCCGTGGGCGATCGTCGAAGCAGCACGACGAACGGGCACGGGGGGACGGAACACCATGGTGCGGACGCAGGGCCGACGGCCCGGGTCCGGGCGCCGGCGCGCGGGACGCGCGGCCGCCCGTACGACGGAGTCCGGCA
>NZ_JCANQV010000472.1:0-2877 GCF_059553635.1 Candidatus Streptomyces philanthi | reverse complement strand
TCCGGTGTTGCGGGCGTCATCAAGATGGTCCTGGCGATGCATCACGGCGTCCTCCCGCAGACGCTGCACGTCGATGAGCCGTCCACGCACGTCGACTGGACTTCCGGTGCCGTGGAGCTGCTGACCTCTTCCACCGAGTGGCCGCAGTCCGACGGCCCGCGCCGCGCCGGCGTCTCCTCCTTCGGCGTCAGTGGGACGAACGCGCACGTGATCCTGGAACAGCCCGAACCGATCACGATCGGCTCCGAACCGGACGCCCCGGTGACCGAGCCGGGCGCGCTGGCATGGGTGCTCTCCGGCAGGAACGAGGCCGCGCTGCGCGGTCAGGCCGCACGGCTGCTGCCCCTGGTCGCCGGCCGTGACGCGCTGTCCGCGCGGGACATCGGTCACTCGCTGGTGACGGGACGGACGCGCTTCGCCCACCGCGCGGTGGTGTGGGGCGAGGACCGCGATGCCCTGGTGCGCGCCCTGTCCGCCCTCGCGGTGGGTGAGCCCGATGCCGGTCTGGCGGAGGGTACGGCCGGTGCCGGGAAGACGGCGTTCCTGTTCTCCGGCCAGGGTTCGCAGCGTTTGGGGATGGGCGGTGAGTTGTACGGTCGTTACCCGGTCTTCGCGGAGGCGTTCGACGCGGTGTGCGCTGCCTTGGACGAGCATCTGGAGCGTCCTCTGCGGGACGTCGTCCGGGGCGAGGACGCGGAGCTGCTGCATCAGACCGTTTATGCCCAGGCCGGACTGTTCGCGATCGAGGTGGCGCTGTACCGGCTGGCGGAGTCCTGGGGTGTGCGCCCGGACTTCGTGGCGGGCCATTCGATCGGTGAGGTCGCCGCGGCACACGTCGCGGGGGTCTTCTCCCTCGCGGACGCGTGCGCGCTGGTGGCGGCCCGAGGCCGGTTGATGCAGCAGTTGCCGTCCGGCGGGGCGATGGTGGCGATCCGGGCGACGGAGGACGAGATCCTTCCGCACCTGACGGAGAAGGTGTCGATCGCCGCGATCAATGGGCCGTCGTCGGTCGTGGTCTCCGGCGCCGAGGACGCCGTGCTCGCCGTCGCCGGACACTTCGAGGGCCGCAAGAGCACCCGTCTGCGGGTCTCGCACGCCTTCCACTCGCCGCTCATGGAGCCGATGCTTGAGGAGTTCCGCGCGGTGGTGGCACGGCTGTCCTTCGGGACACCGACGCTCCCCGTCGTCTCGAACCTGACGGGCCGGCTCGTCGAGCCCGGACAGCTCGCCGACGCCGACTACTGGGTCCGCCACGTCCGCGAGGCAGTGCGCTTCGCCGACGGGATACGGGCCCTGGCGGCGGAAGGGGCGACGCGGTTCCTGGAGCTGGGCCCGGACGCCGTGCTGTCCGCGATGGCCCGGGAGTCGGCACCCGACGAGGCCGTGTTCGCTCCCGTACTCCGCAAGGGCCGCCCCGAGGAGGCGACGCTGCTCGGTGCCCTGGCGCAGCTGTACGTCCGGGGCGCCGAAGTGGACTGGACGGCGCTGTTCGCCGGTACGGGTGCGCGGTGGGCGGATCTGCCGACGTACGCGTTCCAGCACGAGCGGTTCTGGCCCGTGGGCGGCGCGGTGCGTGTGGGTGATGTGCGCTCGGCGGGGCTGGGGTCGGCGGATCATCCGTTGCTGGGTGCGGCGGTGGAGTTGGCGGGTTCTGGCGGGTTGTTGTTCACCGGGCGGTTGTCGGTGTCCTCGCACCCGTGGCTGGCGGATCACGTCGTCCTGGGTTCCGTACTGGTGCCGGGTACGGCGCTGGTGGAGTTGGTGCTGCGCGCGGCCGACGAGGTCGGTTGTGACCTGCTGGAGGAACTGACGCTCGCCGCGCCGCTGGTGCTGCCCGCCTCCGGAAGCGGTGTGCAGGTACAGGTGTGGCTGGGGGAGCCGGACGATTCAGGTCGCCGGCCGGTGTCGGTGCACGCCCGGGAGGGGGAGGGCCCGTGGACGCTGCACGCCGGCGGCGCGGTGACCACAGGAGCCGCAGCGGCCTCCTTCGACGCCGCCGTCTGGCCCCCGGCCGGTGCGCGGCCCCTGGAGGTCGCGGGCTGCTACGACGCCCTCGCGGACGCCGGGCTCGCCTACGGCCCCGCCTTCCAGGGCCTGCGCGCGGCCTGGCAGCTCGGCGAGGACACCTACGCCGAGGTGAGGCTCCCCGAGGGCACGGACGGGGACGCCTACGGGCTGCACCCGGCCCTCTTCGACGCGGCACTCCACGCGGCCACCTTGGGGGCCACGGAAGCGGGCGGCGTCCCGTTCACGTGGACCGGTGTGTCCCTGCACGCCTCCGGCGCCTCGCACCTCCGCGTCCGCATACGGGGCACGGATGACGGGCTGGCGGTCGCGATCGCGGACACGTCCGGTGCGCCGGTCGCCTCGGTGGAGTCGCTGGTCGTCCGTTCGCTCTCGGCCGGGCAGACGCAGGCCGCCGACCGTGACGCCCTCTTCGCGGTCGACTGGGTCCCCGTCCCGCTCACCGACCAGCGGGCGGACCTCGCCACCGGCCCGGCGGGCGAACCGTTGCGGACCCTCGCGGACCTGGAGCCCCTGACGGGAACGGCCGTCCCCGGGACGGTCCTGATCGCGCCGCCCACCGACGCCACCGGAACGGTGGAATCCGTCCACGCCGCAACCGCCTGGGCGCTGGAGACGGCGCAGTCCTGGCTGGCCGACGACCGGTTCGCCACCTCACGCCTGGTGTTCGTCACGCGCGGCGCGGTCCACGGTACGGATCTCGCGGGCGCCGCCGTACGGGGCCTGGTGCGGTCGGCACTGGCGGAGAATCCGGGCCGCTTCGGCCTGGTGGACCTGGACGACGACGCCGGGACGACGGCGCTGGAGCAGGGCCTCGCGACCGACGAGCCCGAACTCCTGGTGCGCGGTGAC
>NZ_JCANQV010000471.1:0-2904 GCF_059553635.1 Candidatus Streptomyces philanthi | reverse complement strand
ACCACTCCACCCTGGTGACCGTGTTCGCCGCCACCCTCGCCCGGTGCGCCGCGTCCGGCACCGCCGCGACGATCCGTGAAAGCGAGGCAGTACCGTGACGGTCACGGCCGCACCCCCCGCCCTGCTGCACAGCGTCGGCGAACGGGCCCTCAGCTGGCTCGACGCCCACCGCGAGCACTTCCGGCTCACCCCCGACGACCGCGCGACCAACCGCGCGCTGATCGAACGCCTCAAACCCGTCGGCGAACTCGCCCTCAACATGAGGGTGCTGTTCCGGGAGGGCGTGGCCGGCTCCCAGCAGCGCGCCCGCGCCGGGCAGCTCCTCGACTTCGCCTGGCGGGACCTGCTCGACGGCGGGAACGTGCTGGACGCCCTCCAGCACGACGAGCCCGTCTCCCCCGTGCCGCTGGAGATCTACTCCGTCTTCCACGAACTGGGCCACCGGCACCCGGGCCTGGAGGCCGGACTCGCCGTCAACCGCCGCACAGCGGGCTGGCACGCGTTCGAGATGGTGCCCAACCGGCGGCTCGCCGTCCTCAACGCCGAGCTGCGGATGGGCCTGATGCCCGGCGACGACATCCGCCGCGCCGCGCGCCGCACCTGGCTGGGACGCCTGCCCGAACCATGGACCGCGCAGTACCACATCACATACGACGTCACCCACACCATCTTCCACCTCACCAACTGGGGCGAACTCCCCGACCGCGTCCCGGAGGACATCGCCGGCTACCTGTCGCTGTACCTCCCGGCCTGGACGGACGACTGGGCGGACCTCGAACACTGGGACCTGCTCGGCGAACTCCTCGTCGTCGACGCCTGCCTGCCCCGCCCCTCCCTCGACGTACGGGTGTGGGAACGGTACGCGGCCGCCCAGCAGCCGGACGGGGCGATGCCGCTCCACCACGGCATGCCGGAGGGCGACGCGGCCGAGGTGTTCGACATCGTCCACCACCCCACCCTGGTCGCCGCCCTCGCCTCGGCGATGGGCACCTCCCGCGCGCTGTCCGCGCACGGGGCCCGGTGACCGGCCCCGCCGCCGCCCGGCTCACACGGGCGGCCGCCGGGATCGACGCGCCGGACGTCGTCCTGGCCGCCACCGTGCGCGGCATCCGCACCGTCGTCACCGGCGGCACCGCACCGGCACCGGCCGCCCCGCGCGCCGGGCTGCGCTACGAACTCGGGTCGCTCAGCAAGACGTTCACCGTCCTGCTGATGGCCGAGCTGGCCCGCGCGGGTGTCCTCGGACCGGACGACCCGCTCGCCGAGCGGCTGCCCCCGGCGCCGCCGGCGCACCCCGCCTCCCGGCACATCACCCTGCGCCATCTGGCGACCCACACCGCGGGCCTGCCGCGCATCCCGCGGGACCTGGTGGCGGGGGCCCTGCTGCGCCCGTACACCGACGGGTACGCCCGCTACGACACCGGCCGGCTGCTGGACGCCTTCGCCCGCACCCGGCCCCGGCACCGGCCCGGTACCCGCTGGCACTACTCCAACTTCGGCCTGGCGCTGCTCGGTACCGCCCTCGCGCACACCGCGGGCGGCGACCTGGCCGGACTGCTGGCCCGTCATGTCCTGCGCCCGCTCGGCCTGCGCGGCGCCGGCCTGGGGCCGGACGTCACCGGGCGCGACGCCACCGGCTACCGCGGGGACGGGCGGACCCCGGCGCCGGGCGCCCGGCTGCACGGGTTCGCCGCCGCGACCTCCGTCCGCGCCACCCCCGAGGACCTGCTGACGTACCTGGAGGCGCACCTCTCCCCCGGCGCCACCCCGCTGGCCGGGCCGCTGCGCGCGGTCCAGGTCCCGCAGCTGCGCCGGGGCCCGCGCCGCCGGCACACCCATACGCTGACGTGGTTCCAGCACCCCGGCCCCGGCGGCCCGCTCCTCTTCCACGCCGGAGCGACCTACGGCCAGCAGGCGTTCGCCGGTTTCCACCCCGCGACCGGCACGGGGCTCGCCGCCGTCGCCACCCGCCGCGGCAACGCCTGCGGCCTGGTGTCCACCGCGTACGAGGAGTTGTACGCGCTGTGCGAGGCGGAGCGGGTCCGCTGAGCGGCGCGGGGGCTCACGCGGGGCCGGGGCCCTGCCCGGTTCCTGGTCCGCCGGGGTTCCGGTTCTTCAGGTGCTGCGGCTTCTCCGGCACCTCGGGCGCGCCGAGGTCCTCGATGTACTTGGCGGGGATGCCGGTCAGGAAAACGATCTCCTCGTCCAGCTTGTAGGCCACGACGCTGGCCTCGTCGAGCGGCCACCGGTCCGCGCAGAGCTGCGGCCCGGCGGCGGCCCCGGCCGGCGCCTGGCCCGGGGGCGCGTCCTCCTCCCACACCAGGGGAACGGTCATGCGGTACTCGTGCCCGGCCTTCTGCGCGCCCGTGGTGCCCGTGGCCACGTACGGCAGATCGTCTCCCCTGCCCTTCGTCTGCGCCTTCCATTCCCGGGCCCAGGTCCGCCGCTTCATCGGGCTCATGGCCCGCCATTCGGCCGCGAGGACCCTGGCGTGCTCGACCGACACCATGCCGTAACCGAAGAACCCGCCGGCCTTCCTGATCTCCTCCGGGGACCGGCTGTCCCCCCGGTACACGGTGACGGTGGTACGCCCCCTGGTCGCGGGCGCCCGCTTGGTCAGGTCCTTCCTGATGCCCTCCTCCACCGTCCCCCGCCCCTTCTTCGTCGCGCGCTCCAGGAGCTGCGGAATCGAGCGGAGCGGCAGATGCGGGTGGGCGGAGAAGTAGCGGAAGCTCTCGACGACCGCCGGCACGTCCTCCTCCGTGACCCCGTAGCCCGGCAGGAGTTCCTTCAGCCGCTCCTCGGTGAGCCCGGTCAACGCGCCCTCCACGGTGCGCTGGACCGGAGCGGCGGGCATCCGGCCGCGGTCCCCCTCCAGCATCCGCGCCGTCGCGCGGTTCCCGG
>NZ_JCANQV010000470.1:0-2955 GCF_059553635.1 Candidatus Streptomyces philanthi | reverse complement strand
GAGGCGCAGGCCGCGCAGCCGGAGGACGACCTCGGCGGCGCGGAGGCCGGAGCCCTCCTGGAGGCCGTGGTCGACAGTGATGCCCCCGGCGCGTACGCCGAGCCTGGGGGCTTCGAAGGCGAGGGCGGAGGCGAGCGCCATGGAGTCGGCGCCGCCGGAGCAGGCGACGAGGACGAGCGGGGGGCCGGGCCTGTCCTGTGTGGTGTGCTGGGTGAGGACGTCGTGGAGTACGCGGCGGACCGCCAGGCGTATCGCGGCGACCGCTGGATGAGGACCCATGTCCGTTTCCAATCGTTCAGCTGGGGAGCCTCGGTCGGTGGACGGCAATTTCGTCACACAGAGTGCCTAGATGGTGACAGAGGCGAGCAGTTCCCTGAGCATTGCACGCCTATCCATGGGTCACGGTCCCTCGGACGGGTGATTGAGGGGGCGTGCTTCTGCCGTGCGCCGTGCCCTGAGCGGCGCGCCGTCCTACGGTGCTCTGTTCACCGTCCCCACGGCGCCCCGCCCTCCCCATGGTGCACGGGCCCCGCCACGGCCCCGTGCGTCACGGCGTGCCGTCGGCCTTGCGGTGCACCCGCGCGATCCAGTCGGCGGGGCTCGCGATCTCCTTCTTCGTCGGCAGGGTGTTGGGGGACGTCCAGACGCGGTTGAAGCCGTCCATGCCGACCTCCTCGACCACCGCCCGTACGAACCGCTCGCCGTCGCGGTACTGGCGCAGCTTGGCGTCCAGGCCCAGCAGCTTGCGCAGCGCCAGGTCGAGCCGGCCCGCGCCGCTGGCCCGGCGCTTCTGGAACTTCTCGCGGATCTCGGCGACGGAGGCGACGACGTCCGGGCCGACGCCGTCCATGACGTAGTCGGCGTGGCCCTCCAGCAGCGACATCACGGCGGTGAGGCGGCCGAGGATCTCCCGCTGGGCCGGGGTCTGGACGAGGTCGACGAGCGAGCGACCGGTGTCCTCCCCCTCCTCGCCCTCGGGCTTGGCGCCGACCAGCGACTGGGCGGCCTCGCGCAGCCGCTCCAGCAGGGTGCCCGGGTCGATCTCGGTCTCCCCGAGGAAGGACTGGATCTCGCCCTCGATGTGGTCGCGCAGCCAGGGGACAGCGGTGAACTGGGTGCGGTGGGTCTCCTCGTGGAGGCACACCCACAGCCGGAAGTCGTGCGGGTCGACCTCCAGCTCCCGTTCGACGTGGACGATGTTCGGCGCGACGAGCAGCAGGCGGCCGCCCTGCGCCGCGGCGGGCAGATCGCGGGAGGCGGGCGCGAAGGTCTCGTACTGGCCGAGGACGCGGGAGGCGAGGAACGACAGCAGCATGCCCAGTTCGACGCCGGTGACCTTGCCGCCGACGGCGCCGAGCACGGCGCCTCCGGGCACCTCGGCCCTGCGGTTCTCCATCTTGGCCAGCAGCGGCTTGAGGACGGCGCGGAAGCCGGCGACGTTGGCCCGGATCCAGCCGGGCCGGTCGACGACCAGGACCGGGGTGTCGTGCGGCGCCTCGCCCGGCGTGCCGGGCTGTGCCATCCGGGTGAAGGCGCGGACGTGCTCCTCGGAGGACGCGGCGTGCCGTCGCAGCTCGGCGACGATCGCCCGCGCCTCGTCCCGGCTCACCTCCGGCCCCGGCCGCACGAACCGCGTCGCGGTCGTGACCGCGAGATTCCAGTCGACCATCTCGGCCCCACCGATGCTCGTCATGCGTTCACCGTACGTGGACGCATGGCCCGGGGGTAGCCGGACCGCGGGGCGGGGCCGTACCGGCGCGGCCCCGCCGTGGCGGGGAGGGTCGCGGGAGTACGCCCCCTTTGTGGCGAAAGGTTTCAGCGGCATCCGCAGCCGGCCACCGCCGAGGCCAGGTCGTCCAGGGCCCGCTGCGCCTCCTGGGGATCGTCCGCGCCATGGGTGAGGAAGGCGAAGAGCAGCAGCCGGCCGTCGGCGTCGACGACCGTGCCGGCCAGCGCGTTCACCCCGGTGAGGGTGCCGGTCTTGGCCCGTACGGTGCCCGCGCCCGCGCTGTGCCCGTAGCGGTCGCTGAGGGTGCCGGTGAAACCGGCGACGGGCAGCCCCGTCACCAGCGGCCGCAGTTCGGGGTGGTCGGGCGCGGAGGCGGTCAGCAGGATGCGGGCGAGCAGGGCGGCGGTGACCTTGTCGCCGCGGTCCAGGCCGCTGCCGTCCTTGAAGCTCGCCCCGGCCAGCGGGAGGTGGCGGGCGGCGAGGGCGGCGCGTACGGCTTTGCCGCCGCCGGCGAAGCTCGCGGGCTGCCCGGCGGCGAGGGCGGTCTGGCGGGCCAGGCCCTCGGCGATGTCGTTGTCGCTGTGGGTCAGCATCCGTTCGACGAGCGCGGAGAGCGGCAGCGAGCGCACGGCGGCGATCCGGTCGGCCTTCTTCGGGGCGCGGGCGGCGGACGGATCGCCCTGGACATCGACGCCGCGTTCGCGCAGCATCCCCGCGAAGGCCCGGGCGGCGGCGACGGCCGGGTCGGCGTCGCGCGGGGCGGTGCCGGTCTCGCTGTCGTCGAGGCGCCCCTGGTCGGCCATCAGCGCGCTGACGGGGGCGATGTTCTCGTTGGGGCCGATGGGGTGCTGGGCGGGGCCGGAGTAGAGCGAGGCGTCGTAGCCGAGGCGGACCGTGGTGGTGCCGCGCCGCTTGAGCGCCGCGGCGGTCGCGTCGGCGAGCGCGCGCAGGCTGGCGGGCCGCTGCTCGGCCGGCCCCTTGGTGGCGCGGGCGGTGAGCGTCGGGTCGCCACCGCCGACCAGCACCACGCGGTCCTTGCCCGCCGCGACGACCGTGGTGTCGATGCGGTGGTCGGGGCCGAGGGCGGCCAGCGCCGCGGCGCCGGTGGCGAGCTTGACGGTGGAGGCGGGCGTCACCGCGGCGCCGGAGCGGGCGCCGAACAGCTCCCGGCCGCTGCCGGCGTCCAGGACGGAGACGCTGCTGCGCGGGCCCAGCGCCCCGTCCGC
>NZ_JCANQV010000469.1:0-2969 GCF_059553635.1 Candidatus Streptomyces philanthi | reverse complement strand
GCCCGCCGGGAAGCCGGGGGTCATGCCCCGGGTCCAGGACGGCATCCGGGCGGGGCCGGCCGCCAGGGGGTACGGGAGGGTCGGCGCGTCCCCGGGGCCGTTCTCCGCGCGCCGGGCCTGGGCGAGGCGTTTGGCCAGCTCATGGGCGTCGCGGGGCCGGTCGTCGGGGTCCTTCGCCAGCAGGTCGAGCACGATCCGCTCGTAGCTGCCGGGGAGTTCGGGGCGCCGCTCCCGGGGCGGCTCGGGGGTGACGTCGCGGTGCCCGACCAGCACCTCCCAGTCGTCGTCGGCGCCGAACGGGGGGACGCCGGTGGCGAGTTCGTACAGGACGCAGCCGAGGGAGTACAGGTCGGAGCGGTGGTCGACGGGGTCGGAGCCGATCTGCTCGGGCGACATGTAGTGCGGGGTGCCCATGGCGACGCCGGTGCCGGTGAGACGGGCGGTGAAGCCGGCGTCGCGGCCGAGGCGGGCGATGCCGAAGTCGCAGATCTTGACCGTGCCGCCGGTGGTCCGCACGATGTTCGCCGGTTTCAGGTCACGGTGGACGACGGCCTGTTCATGGGTGTACGCGAGGGCCGCGGCGACCTGTTCGGCGATGGCGGCGACGTCGGGGACGGGCAGCGGGTCGCGGCGGTTGTCGTCCAGCAGCTGGCTGAGGTTGCGTCCGGTGAGGAGTTCCATGACGAGGAAGAGGACCCCGTCGTCCTCGCCGAAGTCGTGGACGACGGTGATGCCGGGGTGCTGGAGGGACGCCGCGACCCGGGCCTCCCTGCGGAACCGCTCCCTCAGCACCTGCCCCACCGGCGCGCCGCGCTGCGCGCCCAGCGGCTTGAGGCACTTGACGGCGACCTGGCGGCCCAGCGACTCGTCGCGGGCCCGCCACACCTCGCCCATCCCGCCGCGCCCGATCATGTCGAGCAGCCGGTAACGCCCCTGGATCAGCCCGCTCTCCGCCATCGTCCGCCGCCCCCGTTCACCGCTCCCGGTCGCGCGGCTCCCTCCGCGCTCCCTCCCGTCCAGTATGGCGGCGGGAGGAGGAGGCTTGTAGGGCGACCTGCGCGGATCACCGGACGGCGGACGGGCCGGACCGGGCCGCGGCCGCCTGCCGCAGGGCCCGCCGGACGGCGCGGAGCGCGGGGTGCGGGGTGCCGCCGCGGCGTACGGCGGTGAAGATCTGGCGGGTGCGGCGGCCCCGGGGCAGCTTGCGCAGGGCGACGGAGGGTTCCTCGCCCCGCCAGAGCAGGCCGGGCAGCAGCGCCGCGGCGTGGCCCTGTTCGACGAGGCGGCGCTGGACGAGGAGGTCGGTGGTCTCGAACCGTACGTCGGGCTCGAAACCGGCGGTGCGGCACAGGGTCATCGCCCAGTGCCGGGCGGCCGTTCCCTCCGGTTCCATGGCCCAGGGCAGCGCGGCGCTCGCGCGCAGGGCGGCCGCGGGGCCGTCCGCCGCGTCCGCCGGGCCGGGGAGGGCGAGGAACAGCGGGTCGTCGAGCAGTTCCTCCCGTTCCAGTTCGGCGGGCCGGGGGTTGGGGTTGTGGGGGTACTCCTCGGCGACGACGAGGTCGGTGTCGCGGGCGAGCAGCGCGGGCAGGGCCTCCTCCGGCTCCCGCTGCGTCACATGGACCCGCAGGCCGGGGTGGGTGTCGCGCAGCAGGGTCAGCGCGTCCGGCACCAGTGCCAGGGCGGCCGTCTGGAACGCGGCGACGCGCAGTGTGCCGGTCAGGTCCGTCAGGGAGGCGGCGATGTCGGCCTCGGCGCGTTCCAGGCGTTCGAGGACCGCTTCGGTGTGGGCGACCAGGATCTCCGCCTGCGGGGTGAGCCGCACCCGCCGTCCGGCCGGTTCCAGCAGCCGGACGCCGGCCTCGGCCTCCAGCCGGGCCAGTTGCTGCGAAACGGACGAAGGGCTGTAGGAGAGGGCCTCGGCGACGGCCGCGAGGGTGCCGCGGTGCCGGAGTTCGCGCAGCAGCCGCAGCCGGTGCAGATCGAACACCGGCGCACCGCCTTTCACGATCGTTCGGATTTTCCGAAGGATTCGCTTCGGAAACATTCGCTGGACCGAGGATACGGCGGGCCGCACCCTGGGGGCATGAGCGAGAACACCTCCCCCTCCCGCGCGCCGTGGTGGTACGCGCGGCCCGCCGCCCGTTCCTGGACCTGCGCGCCCGTGGACGCGTCCGGCGTACGGGACTTCCACGCGTCGCTGCCCGGCCATGCCCCCACCCCCCTGACCCCGCTGCCGTCGCTCGCCGCCGAACTCGGCGTCGGGCACGTCCTCGTCAAGGACGAGTCGTCCCGGCTGGGGCTGCCGGCGTTCAAGGTGCTCGGCGCGTCCTGGGCGGTGCACCGGGCCCTGGCCGCCAGGGGCCCGGCGGCCGGCCCGGTCACGCTGGTGACGGCCACGGACGGCAACCACGGCCGGGCGGTGGCCCGTACGGCGCGGCTGCTGGGGCAGCGCGCCCGGGTGGTGGTCCCGCCCGGGGTCCACCCGCGGGCCGTGGAGGCCATCGCCGCCGAGGGCGCGGAGATCGTACGCGTCGAGGGGTCGTACGACGACGCGGTGCGCCGGGCCGCCGAGGAGTCCCGCGCGCCGGACGCGCTGCTGCTCCAGGACACCGCCTGGCCCGGGTACGAGGAGATCCCCGGCTGGATCGTCGAGGGCTACACCACGCTGTGCGCGGAGATCGACGCGCAGCTCGCCGCGGCGGGGGCGCAGGCGCCCGGTCTCGTCGCGGTGCCGGTGGGGGTGGGGTCGCTGGCGCAGGCCGTGGTCACGCACTACCGCTCCCGTCCGTCCGGGCCGGCGCTGCTGGCGGTGGAACCGGAGGCGGCGTCGTGGGCGGTGGAGAGCCTGCGGCGGGGGGAGCCGGTGCGGTGCGCCACCGGGGACACGATCATGGCGGGGCTGAACTGCGGTACGCCGTCCGCCCTGGCCTGGCCGTTCCTGCGCGACGGCCTGGACGCCGCCGTCACCG
>NZ_JCANQV010000468.1:0-2976 GCF_059553635.1 Candidatus Streptomyces philanthi | reverse complement strand
TGCGCATGGTGTGTTCCCGTCCGTTCAGGAGCCGCGGTGGAATTCGACGGTGAAGCCGCTGCACCGGCTGCACTGCTGCATGACCTGGTTGCCCGGCTCCTGGTCCTGGCCCGACCAGCCGTACGCCTTCGGGCAGTTGGTGGCGATCATGTCGCTGTAGGGGGTCCTGGCGTCACGGTTCGGGCTGGTGCACAGCTTCGGCGTGCCGTCGTTCCACCGCGTCAGGTTGTCGGCGGGGCACTTCGGCAGCAGGTTCTCCGCGCAGCCCACCTCGCCGCAGCCGCCGCCGGACCCGGACACCTGGGTGGGGGTGATCGTGATCGGTACGGAGAAGGCGTTGACGTAGCTCACGTTGTACCAAGGGGCCAGGCCGTCGTTCCTGTCGAAGTTGAACTCGGCGAGGCTGACGGGCTGTTCGCTGGTGTTCGGCGCGCAGTGGTCGGCGTAGACGCCGCAGTCGCCCAGTTCGCAGTGGAAGCTGCTGCCGGACTCGCCGCCGCACCCCATGCGGGCGAAGAACTTGCCGCGCCAGTGGCCGGGGGCCGCGTCCTCCGGGACGGTGACCGTCGCCGACCGGCCGGGCTCCAGGACCGGCAGCGACCCGAAGTTCTGGGAACCGTCGGCGTTGACGGCGCTGCCGACCCAGATCTTCTTGCCGGTGCTGTTGACGAACGTCACCGTGTGGGCGGCCGCCGTGGCCGCGGCCGGCGCGGCGTCGTCGAGCGCCGTACCCGTGGCCGTCTTCGCCTGCGGCCGGGTGCCCGTAGGCGACGGGACCAGCACCAGTAACGCGGCGACCACGGCGATCGTGGCCGCCAGGGTGTTCAAAACCTTGCGCACAGATCCTCCGTCGGATGGTGGTGGGAGGTGGGGGTCGGGGCCGGGCCGGTCACGTGCGACGCCCGGAGTGCGCCGCGGCGCCCCGGCGGCCGCGGTCCCGGCCGAGCCGGAGCGGTGCGCCGGGGACGGGGCGGGGCCTGCCGCGATCCTGGCCACGAGGGCACATCGGGTGCGCGTGGCGCGGTTGGGGGCCAGTGGGGCGGGAGCGGGTGGGCGGATGGTGACGTGGCCGGCCATCGGTGGGGTCGTGCCGGATGGCAACGTTGCCGTCCCCGGACGCGGAAGCCCCAGGACTACGTACGGGACCCCGACCGGCCCATATGACATCCGCCGCCCTCCGCGCCTGTCAACGGACTGCGCGGGACGAGCCCCTTTTCCGGCCAGAAAGGTCCGAGCGGGCAAGGACCACGGCTCCCGCGCCGACCGCTCCTGTCCCCGAAGACGCCGGATCGGCCGCACCATCCCCGAGAAGGCCGACCACGTCGGCAGCCGCGAGAAGCGCAGCTCCTATGACGGACGGCCACCGAAGTCCGGCAGGAACGACTGCAAAGAGCGCCATGCCGTGGAGTACGGCATCAACCGGCTGACGCGCCACCGGGCGGTGTCCCTGCGATGGCACATCCGCCGTCCGCCACGGGACAACCCTTAGCTCGCCTTCTCCTCCACCCCCGGAGTCGTCGACCGCTCGCGGCCCCAGGCGGCCAGCGGCTGGAGCGCTTCGTTCAGGCGCATGCCGTCCTCCGTCAGCGAGTACTCCACGCGGGGCGGCACCTCGTCGTAGGAGACGCGGCACACGACGCCGTCCGCTTCCATCTCGCGCAGGTGAGAGGCCAGCACCTTCTCGGTGATGCCGGGAAGCAGCCGACGCAGCTCGCCGAAGCGGCGGCAGGGGTGCTCGTGGAGCGCCCAGAGGATCAGCACCTTCCACTTGCCGCCGATCACCTCCATCGCGGTGTCGATCCCGCAGACGTGTCCGTCCGGTGCGCCCGGCCGGTTCAGCGTCGTCATGCCCCACCCCTCCGACGTGCTCGCTCACCCCGGGGTAAGCACCCACTCCAAAGTGCGTACTTGATCATCTCCGGGCCTGTGACCAGCCTAATCGGCATGGCACAGAACACTGCTGAGAAGACTCCCGTCACCCTGCTGGGCCTCGGTGCGATGGGCACCGCACTGGCCCGTACCTGGCTTGCCGCCGGCCACCCCCTCACCGTCTGGAACCGCACCCCGGCCCGCGCCGCGGCACTCGCCGCCGAGGGCGCACGGGCCGCGGACACCGCCGCCGAGGCGGTAGCGGCGAACACGTTGATCGTCGTCTGCCTGTTGGACGACGCCTCGGTCGACGAGGCGCTGGCCGGTACCGACCTGTCCGGCAGGGACCTGGTCAACCTGACCACCAGCACCCCTGACCAGGCCCGCGCCCGCGCCGAGTGGGCCCGCGAGCGCGGCGCCCGCTACCTGGACGGCGGGATCATGGCCGTCCCTCCGGTGATCGGTGTCCCGGAAGCCGGCGGCTACGTCTTCTACAGCGGCTCGCGGGAGGTGTTCGAGCGGCACCAGCAGACCCTGGTCGTCCCGTCCGGCACCACCTACGTCGGGGAGGACGCGGGCTTCGCGGCCCTGCACGACGTGGCCCTGCTCAGCGCCATGTACGGGATGTTCGCCGGTGCCGCGCACGCCTTCGCCTTGATCCGCAAGGAGGACATCGACCCCACGGCGTTCGCCCCGCTGCTCGCCGACTGGCTCGTCGCGATGGCCCCGGCGGTTCACCGGACCGCCGACCAGCTACGGAGCGGCGAATACACCAAGGACGTAGTGTCCCGTCTCGCCATGCAGGTGGCCGGCACACCGACCTTCCTGAGCACCGCCGAGCAGCAGGGCGTCAGCACGGAACTGCTCGGTCCCTACTTCGAGCTGATGCGCCGCCGCCTGGCGGAGGGCGGCGGCGAGGAGGACCTGACGGGTGTGATCGATCTGCTGGTGCACTGACCGGCCACTTGCCGCCACAGAAGAGGGCGTGCTGGTCACAGTCCTCAACGAGCCACTGTGACCAGCACTTTCACCGCACGCTCTAGGTCGCGGACCTGTGACGGCCTCCCCGGCCGGAGCCGCGGGCCCCGGTGCCGGTGGCACCGTCGG
>NZ_JCANQV010000467.1:0-2985 GCF_059553635.1 Candidatus Streptomyces philanthi | reverse complement strand
GCCGGCCCGCCGGTCCGGCTACTTCGTCGGCTTCCTGCCGGTGACGCCGTAGTGCACCAGCAGGGCCAGATTGGGTTTGAGCTCGGCCTGCTTGACGCCCCAGCTCTGGAAGCCCTTCTGGTGCCCGGCGACCGACGCCAGCATGGCGACGACGGAGCCTGCCATGGCCGCCGCGTTCACGTCCTTGTCGACCCGTTTCTTGCTCTGGAGCTCCTGGATCGACTCGGTGAGCGAGTTGGTGACGGCATTGAGGATCTTCATGCGGATCTTGTAGAAGCGTTTGTCGCCCTCGGCGGCGCCCAGGTCGACGACGCGGAGAATCGCGTCGTTCCTGCGCCAGAAGGAGAGAAAGCCGTCGACCAGTTCCTCGGCCGCCTGCCATCCCGCCTTGCCCGCCCAGGAGCGTCCGGCGACCAGATCGGTCAGCTGTGCGCCTTCCTTGGCCATCTCCTCGGCGATTTCGAGGACGGCGCCCTCGACGTCGGGGAAGTACTGATAGAACGTGGCGGGTGAGGTGCCCGCTTTTCGGGCCACATCGATGACCTTGACGTCCCGGTAGGGGGACGAACTGAGCATTTCGCTGAGGCAGTCGAGCAGCTTCTGCCGGGTCGCCTGACCACGGCGGCCGGCAACTCTGCCGTCGACGGTTCGTACTTGTCCTGTCATGCCGTCAGCTTACCGAGGGGTGATCGGCGCGCGATTTGGCTGCCTGCAAATGGGGACGGGGGGACTTGGGGATAGTCGGTCCCGATTACGGCCCGTGTGCGGCGGCCCTGGTATGGGCCTGGGCAGCTCCGTGAGGGTTCTCGTTGCACACAATGCCGCCGCCGTTGTGCGGAATGCGGCGGGCAATGCGCCACGGGCGCGGGAGCCCCGCCGGGGGCCGCGATGCGGGGCCTCCGGCGGAATCCGCGGGCGCCCGGGGACGGACTTCGCGAGGATGCGCCCCGGTTGATCCAATGCGGTGAACCGGGCCATCAACAGGCTGTGGACAACCCAGGTCGACGGATATGCCGCAAATCCCCTTCCGGGGGCCGAGGTTGATCAACTTCTCCGCGTCGGAATAATTCAACTGTTCGAATGAATGCCGGGCGAACCCGGGTAACCGGCGCCAGGGCGGACATATGGCAACCCACGCCCCCGGCGACTCTCGTCGTGCGACCGCCCGCCCCCGCCCCGGAAAACGTTTCACAGCACACTTCCGGCCCGCCCTTCCCCGAAGACGCCACGAATTCCGTACCCGTACCCGGTAATTTCGCGACCGGCGGAATACGGAGGCGCCGAGGGGTGTGCTGGCGTCCTCTCCGTACGCCGGCGGGAGGGATTTCCCGCCCGCCGCCGATATCGCGGAGACGGGCGTCGCGCCCCGGAATGCGGGCGCCGCGCCACCCCGCCGTCACGGGCTCGCGAGGCCGTCACCGGACGCCCCGTCAGCCGCCCCGTGGCACCGCCGACGCACCGCACCCGGTGTCGTGGCCGTGAAATGACCTCCGGCACCGCAGAATTGATCCGACACGGATCAATCCGGCCGACCGGTCGGGGCGGCACGGAAGGCAGCGGGGCGACGGGGGCAGTGGGGATGTGCGGGGAGGCGACGGGTGTGCCCGGCGGACTCGGGTGGCCGGAAAGCGACGGGTCCGCTCCGTACGGTGGGCGTCCCGCGCCACCGGGACGGGCCCCGGTCGCCCGTACGGAGGGGCCGCGGGCGGATCACCGGGTCGCCCGTACGGATTCCGCGGCCCGCCCCGGGCGCCCCAGTGGCCCCCGCGCCAGGCCCCCGTCCGGCGGGCCGGCGCGGCCCTGCGGCCCGCCGACGTCGCCGTCGGGGCACGTCAGCCGCCCGTGCGTTACGGTGGGTAACGATGTCGGTGCGCAGCGCGCACGGCGGCCGGGGAGGCGGCGTGCGGGCCCCGGGTTCGCCACCGCCGACTCCGCCAGGAACAATCAGCACGCGTACGGCCGTTTCGGCCATGGCGGTGGGACGCCGCTCGGGGCAGTGGCTCTCGGCGGACCGGTGCGCTGGACAGTCTCTTTGACGCCCCAAGGGGAGGTGGCAGGAAAGTGGTGGAGCAGCTGACGCAGCACGATCCCCGGCGGATCGGGCCGTTCGAGGTGCTCGGTCGTCTCGGGGCCGGCGGCATGGGACTCGTCTATCTGGCGCGGTCGGCGTCCGGCCGCCGCGTGGCGATCAAGACGGTGCGCACGGAACTCGCCGAGGACCAGCTGTTCCGGGTCCGCTTCACCCGGGAGGTGGAGGCGGCCCGCGCCGTCAGCGGCTTCTACACCGCCGCGGTGGTGGACGCCGATCCGCGCGCCGCGGTCCCGTGGCTCGCGACGGCGTACGTGCCCGCGCCCTCCCTGGAGGAGATCGTCAACGAGTGCGGGCCGCTGCCCGCGCAGGCCGTGCGCTGGCTCGCCGCCGGCATCGCCGAGGCGCTCCAGTCCATCCACGGCGCGGGCCTCGTCCACCGCGACCTCAAGCCGTCCAACGTCCTGGTCGTCGAGGACGGCCCCCGGGTCATCGACTTCGGTATCGCCTCCGGGGTGTCCAGCACGCGGCTGACGATGACCAACGTCGCCGTCGGCACGCCCGCGTACATGTCGCCCGAGCAGGCCCGTGACTCCCGCAGTGTCACCGGCGCGAGCGATGTCTTCTCCCTCGGCTCGACCCTGGTCTTCGCCGCCACCGGGCACGCCCCCTTCCACGGCGCCAACCCCGTCGAGACCGTCTTCATGCTGCTGCGCGAGGGCCCCGACCTCAGCGGACTCCCGGACGAACTGCGTCCCCTGATGGAGTCGTGCATGCAGATGGAGGCCGCCAACCGGCCGTCCCCCGCCGACCTCCAGTCCCGTCTCGCCCCGCACCTCTTCAGCTCCGGCGGCGACGACAGCGGCACCGCCTCGGCCTGGCTGCCCGCCCGCGCCGTCGCCCTCATCGAGGAACGGCACGGCGGCCGCTCGGCCGTCCCCCGGGCCACCGCGCAC
>NZ_JCANQV010000466.1:0-3003 GCF_059553635.1 Candidatus Streptomyces philanthi | reverse complement strand
GCTCACCGTGCCGGCCGCCGTGCCGGCCGCCGCCCACGGGCACCGGGCGGGGTCCGCCGGACGGGGCCCGGTCTGCTGTGCGCGGGCCGAGGGCGCCGGGGTGCCGCTGGATCTCGGCGGCTCCGCCGCCCTCGCCTCCGGTGCCGCGGTGCTGTTCACCGTGCACCGCAGGCGGGTGGTGCGCCGCCGCGGCTGACCCCGTGCCCCGGGCCGTGGCCCGGTCCGCCGGGGACCGCCCGGTGTGGTCCCCGGTACCGCGCCCGCCGCCCCCTTCCCGTGCTCACACCCCGGAGGGGGCGGCGGCGTGGTGGTGGCCGGCGGGCGGGAGCGGTGCGACGACGTCGTTGGCGACGTGCTGGTAGATGACCGAGCTGCGGCAGTCGACGACCTCGCGGCGCTTGAAGACCTGGTCCATCAGCAGGACGTGCAGGCGGTCCAGGTCGGGGACGGCGACATGGACGAGGAAGTCGTCGCCGCCCGCGACGACATAGATGCTCAGCACCTCCGGCAGGGAGGTCAGGAACGCCTTGAAGCGCTCGATGACCTCGCGGTTCATGGGGCGGATGCGGATCGTGAGCAGGGCCTGGACGGGGCGGTTGAGGGCGCGGAGGTCCACCGTGGCGCGGTAGCCGGTGATCACTCCGCGGGCGCGGAGGGCGCGGACCCTCTCCAGGCAGGTGGAGGGGGCGATGCGCAGGGTGCGGGCCAGTTCGCGGTTGGTCTGCCGTGCATCGCGCTGGAGTTCGCGGACTATCGCCGAATCAATGTCGTCCATGACAGCAATGATGCCCCTTACACCGAATTTTGTTCGGCACGCTCTCTTTTCGATCATCTTTGCGGTTAATTTCACCGGACGTGACCGTACAAAAGACATCGCTCCGTCCCCCTGTCCGACCGGACGCACGGCTGGGCGTCGGCGGCGGGACCGCGCTGTGCGCCGGTGCCGTGCTCGGCCCCGGCGTCCTGGCCCTGCCCTCCCTGGCGGCGGCGACGGCGGGCCCCGCCTCGATCCTGGCCTGGGTCCTGCTGCTCGCCCTGAGCGTCCCGGTGGCCGCGTCCTTCGCGGCGCTGGGCGCCCGCTACCCGGACGGCGGCGGGGTCGCCACCTATGTCCACCGGGCCGCGGGCCCCCGGGCCGCCGCCGTGGTGGGCTGGTGGTTCTACGGGGCGGTGCCGGTCGGGGTGCTGTCCGCCGCCTGGATCGGCGGGACGTACGTCGCCGAGGCCGCGGGCTGGGGGACGGCGGGCGCCGCCGCGGTCAGCGGTGTCGTCCTGGCCGGGTCCTTCGTCTCCAACGCGTTCGGGCTGCGCATGTCGGGCTCGGTGCAGCTGCTGCTCGGGGGGCTGCTGGCGGCCGTGCTGCTGTGCGCGGTGCTGGCCTCCGCGCCCCATGTGCGGGCCGGGCACTTCACCCCGTTCATGCCGGGCGGCTGGTCGTCGGTCGGCTCGGCGGCCTCGGTGCTGTTCTTCGCGTTCGCGGGCTGGGAGGCGGCGAGCCATCTGTCCGGCGAGTTCGCCGATCCGGCGCGTGACCTGCCCCGGGTGATGCGCCGTACGCTCGCCGCGATCACCGTGCTCTACCTGGGGCTCGCGGTGGCGACCATCGGCGCCCTGGGGCCGGCGGCGGCCACCACCGACACCCCGCTGACCGCGCTGCTCTCGCAGAGCGTGGGCGTCGCGGCGCGGCCGGTGGCGGCGGTCGCCGCCCTGTTCCTCACCTTCGGCGCGGTCAACTCGTACGTCGCCGGAGCCTCCCGGCTCGGCGCGGCGCTCGGCCGGGACGGGGCGGCACCGCGCTGGCTGGCCAAGGGCGGCGCGCCGGGCGAGGTGCCGCGCCGTTCGCTGGTGGTGCTGGCCTGCGCCGTCGCCGTCCTGGCGGCGGTGGCCGGCACCGTCGGCGCGGATCTGGACCTGCTGATGCGGGCCACCGCCACCTGTCTGGCGGCGGTCACCCTCGCCGGACTCGCGGCCTCCCTGGTCCTGCTGCCCCGCGGCACCCTCCTGTGGTACGGGGGGATCGCGAGCTGTGTGCTGACGGCGGGGGTGCTGGTGTTCTCCGGGTGGCTGCTGCTGCTCCCGGTGGCGCTGGCGGTGGTCTCCGCCGGGTTCCTGACGGTACGCAGGGCGCGGGCCGTGCGCGGAGCGCGGAGCGGCGGATAGGGCCGCGGGCCCGGCCCGAACCGGCGTCACGGCGGTTGTCGGTGGGCTGCCGTACAGTCGGCGACGAGGGTGACGACCGTGCGGTGGCGAAGGCGTCCACCGGTGGCACGGCGTCCCGGGACGAAGGGGGAAGGTCCGTGCCGACGACCGATACGACAGAGATCACGGAGGTCACGTCCGAGGCGGAGCTGCGCGCGCTGGTCGGCGAGCCGACCGCGCGGGCCGCCCACAAGGCCCGTGACCGGCTGCACGACCTCGACCGCGCCTGGCTGGCCCGTTCACCGTTCTGCCTGCTGGCGACCGCGGACGCCGAGGGGCGGTGCGACGTCTCGCCCAAGGGCGACCCGGAGGGCTTCGTCCATGTCCTCGACGACCGCACCCTCGTCCTCCCCGACCGGCCGGGCAACCGCCGGGTGGACGGCTTCCACAACATCCTGTCCAACCCGCACGTCGGCCTGATCCATGTGGTGCCGGGCCGCAGCGACACCCTGCGGATCAACGGCCGGGCGCGACTGCTGCGCGACGCCCCGTTCTTCGACGCGCTGGTGGTCAAGGGGCACCGGCCGCGGCTGGCGCTGCTGGTCGAGATCGAGGAGGTCTTCTACCACTGCGCCAAGGCGTTCCTCCGGTCGGACCTGTGGAAGCCGGAGAGCTGGCACCCGGACGACCTGCCCTCCCGCGCCCGTATCGCCAAGGGCCTGGAGGCGCCGGACGTCCCCCTGCGGGAGCTGGAGGAGTACTACGGGCCGCGGTACGCGGAGCGGCTCTACGGCTGAGGGGCGCCCGGGTCCGGCGGGCGGTCCGGGCCGCGGCCCTTCGGGGGCTCCTCCGTCACGGGGTGGT
>NZ_JCANQV010000465.1:0-3034 GCF_059553635.1 Candidatus Streptomyces philanthi | reverse complement strand
CGCCGGTGGGTGATCGGCGCGGCGGTGTTCCTGCGCCGCCCGGACCGTCCGGCGTTCGAGTCGGACGATCTGCTGGTCGCGGCGCAGCTGGCGACGCACACCGCGCTGGGTGTCGACAAAGCGGTGCTCTACGGGCGCGAGGCGTACATCGCGGACGCGCTCCAGCGCACGATGCTGCCGGACTCACTGCCGCAGCCGACCGGGGTCCGGCTGGCCAGCCGCTATCTGCCCGCCGCCGAGACGGCGCGGGTGGGCGGTGACTGGTACGACGCGATCCCGCTGCCGGGCAGCCGGGTGGCACTGGTGGTGGGCGACGTCATGGGGCATTCCATGACCTCGGCCGCGATCATGGGCCAGTTGCGGACGACGGCGCAGACGCTGGCGGGTCTGGACCTGCCGCCGCAGGAGGTGCTGCACCATCTCGACGAGCAGGCGCAGCGGCTGGGCTCGGACCGGATGGCGACCTGTCTGTACGCGGTGTACGACCCGGTGGCGCACCGGATCATCGTGGCGAACGCGGGGCATCCGCCGCCCGTGATGCTGCACCGCGGCGGGCGCGCGGAAGTGCTGCGGGTGCCTCCGGGCGCGCCGATCGGTGTGGGCGGGGTGGACTTCGAGGCGGTGGAGCTGGACGCCCCGGCGGGCGCCACGCTGGTGCTGTACACGGACGGCCTGGTGGAGTCGCGCATCCGGGACGTGTGGACCGGTATCGAGCAGCTGCGGGAGCGGCTGGCCGAGACGGCGCGGCTGACCGGGCCCAATCCGCCGCCGCTGGAGCCGATGTGCGACGAGGTCCTGGACATGCTGGGGCCGGGCGACCGTGACGACGACATCGCGCTGCTGGCGGCCCGCTTCGACGGGATAGCGCCGAGTGATGTCGCGTACTGGTACCTGGACCCGAAGGCGCAGACGGCGGGGCAGGCGCGCCGGCTGGCGCGGCGCGCGCTGTCGCGCTGGGGCCTGGAGGAGCTGACCGATCAGTTGGAGCTGCTGGTCAGCGAGGTGGTGACCAATGCGGTGCGGTACGCGGAGCGGCCGGTGACGCTGCGGTTGCTGCGGACGGATGTGCTGCGCTGTGAGGTCGGTGACGATGTGCCGCAGCTGCCGCGGTTGCGGCAGGCGCGGCCGTCGGACGAGGGCGGGCGCGGGCTGTACCTGGTCAACAGGATGGCGCGGCGCTGGGGCGCGACGCGGCTGAGCATGGGCAAGGTCGTGTGGTTCGAGTTGTCGATGCCGCCGGGGGCCGCCCGTCGCTGACCTGCGACTTTGCGGCTTCGGCGGGTGGGCGCGCGGCACGTCGTCCACATGGTGGACCCCGTCCGGGACAGGACGGGGTCCAACTGTTGCCGAGGTGCCGTCCGTGGAGTTGACTGCTGTGGTGGACAAAAGGGACTGAGCGACCCCTCTTCCTCACCCCAGTCGAAATGGGAGGCATTCCCCCATGACCACGCAGAACGTCCCGCGGACGACCAACAACGCCGGCATCCCGGTGGAGAGCGACGAGCACTCGCTCACCGTGGGTCCCGACGGTCCGATCCTGTTGCAGGACCACTATGTGATCGAGAAGATGGCCCAGTTCAACCGCGAACGCGTGCCGGAGCGCGTGGTGCACGCCAAGGGCAGCGGTGCGTACGGCGTCTTCGAGGTCACCAACGACGTCAGCCAATTCACCAAGGCGGACCTCTTCCAGCCCGGCAGGTCCACCGAGATGCTGGCCCGCTTCTCGACCGTCGCGGGGGAGATGGGCTCGCCCGACACCTGGCGCGACCCGCGCGGCTTCGCCCTGAAGTTCTACACCGAGCACGGCAACTACGACCTGGTGGGGAACAACACCCCGATCTTCTTCGTGCGCGACACGATCAAGTTCCAGGACTTCATCCGCTCGCAGAAGCGCCGCCCGGACAGCGGACTGCGCGACAACGACATGCAGTGGGACTTCTGGACGCTGTCGCCCGAGTCGGCCCACATGGTCACCTGGCTGATGGGCGACCGGGGCATCCCCAAGACCTACCGCCACATGAACGGCTACGGCTCCCACACGTACATGTGGATCAACGGGGACGGCCAGAAGTTCTGGATCAAGTACCACTTCAAGACCGACCAGGGCATCGACTTCCTCACCCAGGAGGACGCCGACCGGCTGGCGGGCGAGGACGCCGATGTGCACCGGCGCGACCTGTACGAAGCCATCGAGGGCGGCAACGCCCCCTCCTGGACGCTGTATGTGCAGGTCATGCCGTTCGAGGACGCGGCGGACTACCGGTTCAACCCGTTCGACCTGACCAAGGTGTGGCCGCACGGCGACTACCCGCTGATCGAGGTCGGCCGGATGACGCTCAACAGGAACCCGGAGGACTACTTCATCCACATCGAGCAGGCCGCGTTCGAACCGTCCAACATGGTGCCGGGCATCGGCCCCTCGCCGGACAAGATGCTGCTGGGCCGCCTCTTCTCGTACCCGGACACCCACCGGTACCGGATCGGCCCGAACTACGCGCAGCTGCCGCCCAACCGGCCGCACGTTCCGGCGCACTCGTACGCGAAGGACGGCCCGATGCGGTTCGAGCCGAACCGGGTGGGCGCGGTGTACGCGCCGAACTCCTACGGGGGCCCGGCCGCGGACACCGCGACGTACGGGGAGCCCGCGGGCTGGCAGAGCGCCGGCGAGATGGTGCGGCACGCGTACACGCTGCACCGCGAGGACGACGACTGGGGTCAGCCGGGGACGCTGGTGCGGGACGTCCTCGACGACGCGGCGCGCGACCGGCTGGTCAACAACGTCTCACTGCATCTGCTGAACGGGGTGAGCCGTCCGGTGCTGGAGAGGGCGTTCCAGTACTGGCGCAACATCGACAAGAACGTGGGCGACCGGATCGCCTCCCGCGTCAACAGCGGCTGACCGGCGCCGGGAAACGGCCGCGGCCCCCGCCTCGTGGTGAGGCGGGGGCCGCGCCCCTCGTGTGTGCGGCGCTCGGCGCGGGCGGCTATTCGCCTTCCTGGCCCGCGGTGCCGGCCGGGCCTCCGGCGCCGCCGG
>NZ_JCANQV010000464.1:0-3075 GCF_059553635.1 Candidatus Streptomyces philanthi | reverse complement strand
CCGAGCTGGACGGCGCACGTGATGACGCGCGGGCCTGGGACCCGGAGGGCACGGTCCTGATCACGGGCGGTACCGGCGGCCTGGGCCGTGACCTGGCGCGCCACCTGGTGGCCGAGCGTGGTGTCCGCCATCTGCTGCTGGTGAGCCGCAGTGGCCCCGACGCCCCCGGTGTCGACGACCTGCGGGAGGAACTGGCCGCCCACGGGACCGAGGCGGACGTCCGCGCCTGCGACGTGGCCGACCGGGAAGCGGTCACCGCGCTGATTGCCTCCGTGCCTGCCGAGCACCCCCTGACCGCCGTGATCCACACGGCCGGTGTCCTCGACGACGGCATCGTCACCTCCCTCACCGCCGACCGCCTGTCGTCCGTCCTGCGCCCGAAGGCGGACGCCGCCTGGCACCTCCACGAGGCGACCAAGGACCTGGACCTGGCCGCGTTCGTCCTCTACTCGTCCATCTCCGGTGTGATCGGCGCGCCGGGCCAGGGCAACTACGCGGCCGGCAATGTCTTCCTCGACGCGCTCGCCTCGCACCGTACGGGCCTGGGCCTGCCCGCCCAGTCCCTGGCCTGGGGCGCCTGGACCCAGGGCGGTGGCATGACCGCCGGCCTGTCCGATACGGACATGCAGCGGATGGCCGCCTACGGGACCGCGCCCCTCACCCCGGAGCGGGGCCTGGCACTGTTCGACGCCGCCGTCTCGACCGGCGCGCCCCACCTCGTCGCGATCGGCCGGACCTCCGGACCCGTACGTGCCGACGGCCCGGTGCCGTCCGTTCTGCGCGGGCTGGTCAAGGGTGCCCGGCGCACCGCCGCGAACGCCACCGGTGGCGCCGCGACGACCGCGCTGCTCCTGGACCGGCTGCGGGCGGCGCGCCCGGAGGAGCGTACGCGCCTGATGACCGACCTGGTGCGCACCGAGGCCGCCGCCGTCCTCGGACACGCCTCGGCCCGGAACATCGACACCCGACGCGAGTTCAACGACCTCGGCTTCGACTCCCTGACCTCCGTCGAACTCCGCAACCGGCTCTCCGCGCTCACCGGACTCCGGCTCAGCGCCACCCTGGTCTTCGACCACCCCAACCCCACCGCACTCGCCGAGCACTTCGTCGCGGAACTCGTGGGCGAGGCCGACCCGGGGCCGGCTCTCCTGGCGGAGGTCGAACGGCTCGACGCCGCACTCGCCGCCAGCGAGCCCGACGACCGCACCAGGGCCGCCGTCGCCACCCGTCTCACGCAGATCCTCGACACCTGGCGAGGTGCCCGGACGGAGGAGGACGGCGAGGGGGTCGCCGAGCGGATCGAGGCCGCCAGCGCCGATGAGATCTTCGCCTTCATCGACAACGAGCTCGGCCGTCACAGCGATCGCTGAGTCCGGCCCCCTTATTCACACGGAAGGTTCCACGGCATGCCGAACGACACCAAGCTCGTTGACTACCTCAAGTGGGTCACCAACGACTTGCACCAGACCCGCCAGCGGCTTCGGGAGGTCGAGTCCGCCCAGCAGGAGCCGATGGCCATTGTCGGGATGTCCTGCCGGCTGCCGGGCGGCGTGCGCTCGCCGGAGGAATTCTGGAAGCTGCTGACGGACGGCCGGGACGGCATCACGTCGTTCCCGACGGACCGTGGCTGGAACCTCGACCTGCTCGCCGGCGACGGCAGCGGCAGCAGCGCGACCGCCGAGGGCGGCTTCGTCGACGCCGCCTCGTTCGACGCGGGCTTCTTCGGCATCTCGCCCCGCGAGGCCGTGACGATGGACCCCCAGCAGCGCATCCTGCTGGAGGCGTCCTGGGAGGCGCTGGAGTGCGCCGGCATCGACCCCGTGTCCCTGCGCGGCACCGACACCGGTGTCTTCGTGGGCACCAGCGGTATCGACTACGTCAACACCGTGATGAACTCCCGCGAGGACATCGAGGGACACGGCAGCACCGGCCTCATCGCCAGCATCCTGTCCGGCCGGATCTCGTACAGCTTCGGCCTGGAGGGCCCGGCCGTCACCCTCGACACCGCCTGCTCCTCCTCCCTCGTCTCCCTGCACATGGCGGCGCACGCGCTGCGTTCCGGTGAGTGCTCGCTGGCGCTGGTCGGCGGCGTGACGGTGATATCGACGCCGATGAGCTTCGTCGGCTTCACCCGGCAGGGCGGGCTGGCGCCCGACGGCCGCTGCAAGGCGTTCTCCGACACCGCCGACGGCACCGGCTGGTCCGAGGGCGTCGGCGTCCTCGTCGTCGAGCGGCTGTCCGACGCCCGCCGCCACGGCCACCCCGTCCTCGCCGTGGTGCGGGGGACGGCCGTGAACCAGGACGGTGCCTCCAACGGCCTGACGGCCCCCAGCGGCCCTTCCCAGCAGCGGGTGATCCGGGACGCGCTGGCGAGCGCCGGCTTGTCGGCGTCGGACGTGGACGTGGTCGAGGCGCACGGTACGGGGACGCCGCTGGGTGACCCGATCGAGGCGCAGGCGTTGCTGGCCACTTATGGTCAGGATCGTGATGCGGAGCGCCCGTTGCTGCTTGGTTCGGTGAAGTCGAACCTCGGGCACACGCAGGCGGCGGCCGGTGCGGCGGGCCTGATCAAGATGATCCTGGCGCTGCGCCACGGCATGCTGCCGAAGACACTGCACGTGGAAGCGCCGTCGTCGCATGTCGACTGGTCGGCCGGTGCGGTGGAGCTGCTGACGGAGCCCCGGGAGTGGCCCAAGACCGACCGCCCGTGGCGGGCCGGCATCTCCTCCTTCGCCATCAGCGGCACCAACGCCCACGTCATCATCGAACAGGCACCGGACCCCGAGGGGCCCGACGAGGAGACGCCGCAGGTCACGCCGTCGGCCGTGCCCTGGCTGGTCTCCGCACGATCCCAGGAAGCACTGACCGCACAGCTGGAACAGCTCTCCACCCTGACCGACCGTTCGCCCCTCGACCTGGGCTTCTCCCTGGCGACCACCCGGGCACACCTGGAACACCGTGCGGTACTGCTGTCCGAGGGCGGCACCACCGTCGAGGCGGCGCGCGGGTCTGCCGAGCACACGACCGGCAAGGTCGCGGTGTTGTTCTCGGGGCAGGGTGCGCAGCGGGTGGGGA
>NZ_JCANQV010000463.1:0-3099 GCF_059553635.1 Candidatus Streptomyces philanthi | reverse complement strand
CCCGCTCCCACCCCCACCTGGGCGCCGGTCACCGGAACCCCGCGCGTCATCCCCGCCGTCCGCGCCTTCCGGCCCGCCGAGGGGCGCGGCTGGCGGCCCTCGAAGGGCGCCCGGATCGTGGTGCCGGACGGCGAGCGCGGCACCGTCGCCGACGAGGCCCGGCTGCTCGCCCGTGACCTGGGCGGCCTGCCCGTCGTCTGGGGCCGGCAGACCGTACGGCCCGGTGACGTCGAGGTGCGGCTGGCCGGGGCGGGCGGCGGGGCCCCGGAGCAGCGGCCCGGCAACGTGCCCGCCCGCGGCACGGCGGACGAGGCGTACACCGTCACCGCGCGCGACACCCGGCTGACCCTCACCGCCCCCACCGACACGGGGATCTTCTACGCCACCCGCACCGTCAAACAGGCCGTACGCACCGCCGGCGGCCTGCCCGAGGGCACCATCGAGGACCGGCCGGACCGCCCGCAGCGCGGCATGCTGCTGGACAACGCCCGCAAACCGTTCAGCGCCGCCTGGATCGAGGACCGCATCCGCGAACTGGCCGACCTCAAGCTCAACCAGTTCCAGCTGCACTTCTCCGACGACCAGGGCTTCCGCATCGAGAGCAGCAGCCATCCCGAGATCGTCTCCGCCGACCACCTCACCAAGGCCGAGGTCCGCCACCTGGTGGCCCTCGCCCGGAGC
The DNA here is from genome assembly GCF_059553635.1 of Candidatus Streptomyces philanthi. Classification (NCBI taxonomy): domain Bacteria; kingdom Bacillati; phylum Actinomycetota; class Actinomycetes; order Kitasatosporales; family Streptomycetaceae; genus Streptomyces; species Candidatus Streptomyces philanthi. Next base: position 2,418 of record NZ_JCANQV010000463.1, on the reverse strand, counting down.
CTGCACATCACCGTCATCCCGGAGCTGGACTCGCCCGGCCACCTCGGCGCGGTCCTCGACAAGCACCCCGACCTGCGGCTGCGCAGGGCCGACGGCACCGCGCTGCGTGGGGCGATCGACATCTCCAAGCCCGCGGCGGGCAGGCTCGTCGACGACCTGCTGCGCGAGTACGCCGCGCTCTTCGAGGTCCCCGAGGGCGCCGACGCCTACTGGCACCTGGGCGGCGACGAGTACCAGGCGCTGATGGCCCGCGACCCGGCCGCGTCCTACCCGCAGCTCGCCGAGGCCGCCCGCGCGGCGCACGGCCCCCGGGCCACCATCAAGGACCTGGCCACCGCCTGGCTCAACGACCGCCATGCGACGGTCCGCACGGCCGGCCGCAACCACGTCGAGGCGTGGAACGACGGTTTCTTCGCCGACGGTGTGGTCACCGCCGACAAGGACCGCACCGTCGCCTACTGGACCGGCAAGGAGATCGGCGCCCGTAAACCGGAGGAGTACCTGCGCGAGGGCCGCACCGTCGTCAACCTCAACGACGAGTACCTCTATTACGTGCTCGGACAGCCCAACAACTTCCTCTATCCCACCGGTGAGCGCATCTACCGCGAGTGGACGCCGCGGGTGCTGCGCGGCACCTCGCCGGTGGACGTACCGGAGTCGATGACCGGCCCGGACCGGGTGCCGGGCGGACGGTTCGCGATCTGGGGCGACCTGCCCCACGCGCAGACGCCGCAGCAGATCGCCCGCGGCATCCGCGCCCCGCTCCAGGCGCTGTCGCAGAAGCTGTGGGACCCGCGCAGGCCGTCGCTGTCCTGGCAGGAGTTCCGGACCCTGGGACAGCGGCTGTGACATGAGACGCACGGGACGGCCGGAGCCGCCACCCCGGCCGGTGTCATGCGCATAGGCCATCTGACCAGGTGCTTTGCGTTCTCCGTGAGGGTGCCGGATGGTTTTCTGGTGCGGCCTCTTCTTGGGCTTTTCTGACTGCTCCGGAGCGCTGTTGGCCATGCGTGCAGCCGTCGATTGACTCCAGCCGGTTGTCGCATCCGAAGGTGGAGGGTCGCTGATGGGGTGGCCGCGTGAGGCTGGTGTGACGCTTCAGCGCGGTGGTGGGCGACGGACCACCCGGTTGCCTCCGATCCGACGAACCTGATCGCCTACCGGAGCCGTGGACCCGGCACCCACTCGACGCGGCAGCCGGGCCACCGGCATGCCACCCTCACTTCGAGTAGCCGTGACGGTCCGCCGGAGGACCTGGCGGACCGTCACGAAATGCCGAGGCTGTTCAGCAGGCTTCAGCTTCGGCGAATTCAGTGAATTCGGATCGAAATAATCTTGTGGGCGTGGCCGGGATTCCATGCCTGCTGCTTTTGGATGGTGACGGAGTCGAGCTTGGGATTGTTCTGGTCCTTTTGGTACTGGAGGGTCACGACATTGTTCCCCGATTCGACCCAGTTGACGCCGTAAATGGCGACGGCCGTGGACCCGGCGCCGGCGAAGCAGAGAATGTCACGGCCGTTGTTGTTGTGGATCGTCAGGAAGCCGCGCTCGGTGCAGCGCGTACGGTGAATCGAGGCACTGGCGTTCGAGGGAGATGCGGCTGCGGCAGGGCCGGTCGTGGCGACCAAAGCGGCCACAAAGACGGCAGCGATGCCGATGGAACGACGCGCGGACGGCTTCATCTCTTCCCTTTCCTCTACGACTCTGGACCCTCCCTACTCTCACATGTTCAGCGACCGCCGGAAGCGTTTCTCTCCGTCAATTTCATGCGCCAATGTCCCTTTCCGGCCTCCAGTCGGATCGCTAATCCGAACGCAATGTCTCGTCTCGGTGTTTCGTTTGCGGTGGGGCAAGTTGATGCCCGGGACACGAAAGTGCCTTTACGCTGGTGCTGGGCGCGTGAACGTGCCCGACCGGTTGTTCCGTTCAGGAACTCCTCACCGGCTGGGCGTGCGGGTGTGGGGGCCGCGGCAATGGCCTACTCGCTGAGCCACTTCGCCCTCCACCGCCCGTTCTGTGTGGACATAACCCATACCGCGCCCAGAACCGCGGCGGTGGCGGTCAATGCCGCTTCGGCCCGAAGGCGCTCGCAAGCTCGCCGCTGGGACCACTCGGCGCATCGGCCTGGAGGGCATCGCCTGACGCGTTGGTCACGAGGTTGGCCGCAGAAGGGGGCTGGGTGCCGCGAAATGCCTGGCCAGAGGGATGCAAGTGCGTGCGACGGCCGGAGCCGCCACCCCCCACAGGAGAGGCTCCGGCCGCCGCTCGCGCGAGGCCCGCCAGGGGCCCCTACCCGTAACAGCGCCGGACGGGCCGAAAGCGTCACACGTGGGTCGTGGGACTCTCCTCCGTGGGGCGGGCCCGGGTGCGGGGCGGGCGCGGTGGCGGGTTACGGTCTGCGGGAGCTGCCGGGTTACC
>NZ_JCANQV010000462.1:0-3100 GCF_059553635.1 Candidatus Streptomyces philanthi | reverse complement strand
GTCCGGCCGGGTAAACCGCTTGCACACCCCCGTTAGACTGCTCCGCATGGCAGTTCTCCTCTGGGTTCATTAGACGGCGTCGACCGCTCTCGGACCGTCCGTCCAATCCGCCGTCTTCCTGCCCTGGAGTTTTCCCTTGATCACCGCTTCCGGTCTTGAGCTGCGGGCCGGTGCCCGCGTCCTCATCGAGTCCGCCTCGTTCCGCATCGCCAAGGGCGACCGCATCGGCCTCGTCGGCCGCAACGGCGCCGGCAAGACCACCCTCACCAAGGTCCTCGCCGGTGAGGGCATCCCCGCCGCCGGCACCGTCACCCGCTCCGGCGAGATCGGCTACCTCCCGCAGGACCCGCGCACCGGCGACATGGACGTCCTCGCCCGCGACCGCGTCCTGTCCGCCCGCGGCCTGGACACCGTCCTGCGCAAGATGCGGGAGAACGAGGACCGGATGGCGAACGGCAAGGGCGCCACCCGCGAGAAGGCGATGAAGAAGTACGAGCGCCTGGAGACCGAGTTCCTCACCAAGGGCGGGTACGCCGCCGAGGCGGAGGCCGCGACCATCGCCGCCAGCCTCGGCCTGCCCGACCGCGTCCTCGGCCAGCCGCTGCACACCCTCTCCGGCGGCCAGCGGCGCCGCGTCGAACTGGCCCGCATCCTCTTCTCGGACGCCGACACCCTGCTCCTCGACGAGCCGACCAACCACCTCGACGCCGACTCCATCGTCTGGCTGCGCGACTACCTCAAGACCTACCGCGGCGGCTTCATCGTGATCTCCCACGACGTCGACCTGGTCGAGACGGTCGTCAACAAGGTCTTCTACCTCGACGCCAACCGCGCCCAGATCGACGTCTACAACATGGGCTGGAAGCTCTACCAGCGCCAGCGCGAGGCGGACGAGAAGCGCCGCAGGCGCGAGCGGCAGAACGCCGAGAAGAAGGCCGCCGCGCTCAACGCCCAGGCCGACAAGATGCGCGCCAAGGCCACCAAGACCGTCGCCGCGCAGAACATGGCCCGCCGCGCCGAGCGGCTGCTGTCCGGACTGGAGGACGTCCGCGCCGCCGACAAGGTCGCCAAGCTGCGCTTCCCCGACCCGGCGCCCTGCGGCAAGACCCCGCTGAGCGCCGAGGGCCTGTCCAAGTCGTACGGCTCGCTGGAGATCTTCAGCGGCGTCGACCTCGCCATCGACAAGGGCTCCCGCGTCGTCATCCTGGGCCTCAACGGCGCCGGCAAGACCACGCTGCTGCGGCTGCTGGCCGGCGTCGAGCAGCCGGACACCGGCGAGGTGCGCCCCGGCCACGGCCTCAAGCTCGGCTACTACGCGCAGGAGCACGAGACGCTCGACCCGGACCGCACGGTCCTGGAGAACATGCGCTCGGCCGCCCCGGACATGGACCTCGTCGACATCCGCAAGACGCTGGGCTCGTTCCTCTTCACCGGCGACGACGTCGACAAGCCCGCGGGCGTGCTCTCCGGCGGCGAGAAGACCCGTCTCGCCCTGGCGACGCTGGTCGTCTCCTCCGCCAATGTCCTGCTCCTCGACGAGCCCACCAACAACCTCGACCCGGCCAGCCGCGAGGAGATCCTCGGCGCGCTGCACACCTTCACCGGCGCCGTGGTGCTCGTCTCGCACGACGAGGGCGCGGTGGACGCGCTCGAACCCGAGCGGATCATCCTGCTGCCCGACGGTGTCGAGGACCTGTGGGGCCAGGACTACGCGGACCTGGTCGCCCTGGCCTGACCGGGCCTCGCGGCGACCGCTCCCCGCACGTCACCGACCTGATCCATCCCGTCTGGATCATTCGGCCGACGCGTGATCCCTCATCTGCGTGAGTTCGGCTCGTACCACGGCGCGTCGGCGATGACGGCCGGGTCCTCGCGACCCGGCCGTCACCTTTTCGGGTGTATGTGCCCTGACCTGCCGCTTCTCCCGGGGAGGGGCCGCACGGGCCGTGCGGCGCCCGGCGAATCGGGGCCGCACCACGTCCCCGGGGGGACGCCGTACGGGGTACGGGGTGCCACGGAACCTTGCCGAATGGGTGGCCAGGACGCCGGGGAGGGGTGATCATGAGAGTCCAGAGCGCACTTCCCATGAGGAGGCACGGGTGGCCGAGACTCTGAAGAAGGGCAGCCGGGTGACCGGCGCCGCGCGCGAGAAGCTCGCGGCAGACCTGAAGAAGAAATACGACTCCGGAGCGAGCATCCGGGCGCTGGCCGAAGAGACCGGGCGTTCCTACGGCTTCGTCCACCGGATGCTCAGCGAATCCGGTGTGGTCCTGCGCGGTCGGGGCGGCGCCACGAGGGGCAAGAAGGCCGCCTCGGCCTGACGGCCGCGCCCCCGGGTACGGCGGTGCCCCCGGTCGGCCGAGCTGCCGGCCGGGAGGTTACCGTTCAGTCACTTACGCACGCTGGTGCGACCGGCTGACTCGGAGGCGCGAGATGACCCTGCTCGACAAGGACGGCGTACGGCTCACCGTGGACGGCGCTCTTGCCACGGTGACCCTCACCAACCCGGCCAAGCGCAACGCGCAGTCGCCCGCCATGTGGCGGGCCCTGGCCGAGGCGGGATCGCTGCTGCCGGGAAACATCCGGATCGCGGTACTGCGCGGTGAGGGCAGGTCCTTCTCCGCGGGGCTCGACCGGCAGGCGTTCACCCCCGAGGGCTTCGACGGCGAACCCTCGTTCCTCGACATGGCGCGCGGCCCCGAGGACCGGGCGGACGCCCTGATCGCCGGGTACCAGGAGGCGTTCACCTGGTGGCGCCGCAACGACCTGGTGTCCATAGCGGCCGTGCAGGGGCACGCCATCGGCGCGGGCTTCCAGCTCGCCCTCGCCTGCGACCTGCGGGTCTGCGCCGAGGACGCCCAGTTCGCGATGCGCGAGACCAGCCTGGGACTCGTACCGGACCTCGGCGGCACCCACCCCCTCGTCGGCCTGGTGGGCTACGCCCGCGCACTGGAGATCTGCGCCACCGGGCGCTTCGTGCACGCCCCGGAGGCCGAACGGATCGGCCTGGCCAACCTGGTGGTCCCGGGCGGCGAACTCGACGCCGCGGTCGCCGACCTCGCGGCCGCGCTCACCGCCGCCCCCCGCGACGCCGTCATCG
>NZ_JCANQV010000461.1:0-3125 GCF_059553635.1 Candidatus Streptomyces philanthi | reverse complement strand
AGGGCGGACGGCAGGGTGGCGCGCAGGTCCCCGCCGAGGGTCCCCATGCCGGCGGCGCCCACGCACACGGCGGCGAAGCCGTCCGTGCCGGCGCGCTCGCACAGTTCCCCGGCGGCGGGCAGCAGTTGCGCCAGCAGGTGCCGGGCGTCGATGCCGCCGGGGCCGGTGCGGACCGGTTCGGCGGAGGCGGTGGTGGCCTGTGGCCGGGCGCGGGGGTCGTCGGCCGGGGCCACGGCGATCCGCAGGCCCGATCCGCCGGAGTCGACGCCGAGGACGTAGGGGCCGGGCCGGGTGCCCGTTCGCTCAGCCAAGGCCGCGCGCGTCCTGCTTGAGGGCGGTGTCGACGGTCAGGGCCGTGGCGACGACCAGGCTCAGCAGGGGGTCGGCGAGCGGGCGGTGGATCTGCAGGACGTAGTTGTCGGCGGTGGTGAACATCGTCTTGGCCAGTCCCTCCCACGTCTTGGTGATCCGGGCGACCTCGGTGTCGGTGTGGTCGACGATGGCGAAGTTCCAGGCCCGCCAGTTCTCCGCCTTGATGGCGCCGACCTGATGCCCGTCGGCGGTCATCGCGAAATTGATCTTGCCGATGGCGTTCTGCTGCGCGATCTCGCCGACCATCCGGCCGTCCGGCCGCTGCACCAGCACCTTCGACTTGATGATCTTCGCGGGACGGGTGAGCAGCAACTGCGGCTGCCCGTACGCGTCGCGGATCTCCAGCTTGTGCGTCATGTACTGGTCCAGGCTGGAGACGACCCGCAGCACCTTCTTCGCCGTGCTCTGGCCGACCTGGACGACCGCGCCGAGCGTGTTGCCGTGCTGGTCGAAGACGCCGTACTCGTTGGTGACCTCGATCAGCTTGGCCTTCTGGTTCACCACCAGCACCGGCTCGGTGAACAGGGTGCCGCCGCCGTGACCGACGGGCGCGATCCCCGCCTGCTGCCGCACCTGGTGGTGGACGTCCGCCGGGCCGGGCTGCGCGTACGACGCGCCGGGTTGCGGGTGTCCTGCGGGCGCGGAGTGCTGAGGGGCCGTCCGGGCCTGCTGCCCGGGGTGGGTGTGCTCGGTCCACCGGGACCCGTCCCACCAGCGCAGCCGGTGGGGGGTGCCCTGCGGGTCGTCGTACCAACCCGCAGGGATGTTCGCGATCGTCATGGCGGAACAGTACCGCCAGGGCTCAGGGGAGCCTCCAGTCCACGGGCGCGGCGCCCTGGCGCGCCAGCAGGTCGTTGACGCGGCTGAAGGGCCGCGAGCCGAAGAACCCGCGGTCGGCCGACATCGGGGACGGATGCGCCGATTCCACGGACGGCACCTCGCCGAGCAGCGGCCGCAGATTGCGGGCGTCGCGCCCCCACAGCACCGCCACCAGGGGACCGCCGCGCGCGACCAGCGCCCGGATCGCCTGCTCGGTGACCTCCTCCCAGCCCTTGCCGCGGTGCGCGGCGGGCTTGCGGGGCGCGGTGGTCAGCGCCCTGTTCAGCAGGAGGACGCCCTGCCGGGTCCAGGGCGTCAGATCGCCGTTCGACGGACGGGGCAGGCCCAGGTCGGAGTGCATCTCCCGGAAGATGTTCTCCAGGCTGCCCGGCAGCGGCCGGACGTCCGGGGCGACGGAGAAGCTGAGCCCCACCGCGTGCCCGGGCGTCGGGTACGGGTCCTGGCCGACGATGAGCACCCGCACCTCGTCGAAGGGCTGCTGGAAGGCCCGCAGGACGTTGGTGCCCGCCGGGAGATAGGTGCGTCCCGCGGCGATCTCCGCCCGCAGGAAGTCGCCCATCGCGGCGATCCGTCCGGCGACGGGCTCAAGTGCCTTGGCCCAGCCCGGTTCTACGATGTCATGAAGAGGTCGTGCTGCCACGGGATCACCCTACTGGCCGAACCCCGCACCGCCTCAATCCGCGGCCCCCGCACCGGCCGGCGGGGCCCTTTCACGCCAGCGCCGCCGCCCGTACGCACAGGACGTCCGGCAGGTGGGAGGCGAGCAGCCGCCAGCTGTCGCCGTCGTCCGCGCTGGCGTACAGCTCGCCGTTGCGGTTGCCGAAGTACACCCCGGCGGGGTCGGCGTCGTCGCAGCACAGCGCGTCCCGTAGCACCGTCCCGTAGTGGTCCTCCCGGGGCAGCCCGGCGTCCAGCGCCTCCCAGGCGGCGCCGCCGTCGCGGGTGCGGTAGACCCGGCACCGGTGGCCCGCCGGGACACGGGCGGTGTCGGCGGCGATGGGGAAGACGTACGCGGTGCCCGTGGCGCGCGGGTGCGCGGCCATGGCGAAGCCGAAGTCGGAGGGGAGGCCGGCGCCGATGTCCGTCCAGCGGCCTCCGGCGTCGTCGCTGCGGTAGACACCCCAGTGGTTCTGGAGGTACAGCCGGGACGGGTCCACCGGGTCCGCGGCGACCTTGTGGACGCACTGGCCGAACTCCGGGTACGGATCGGGGAGGAAGACGACCCGGACCCCGCTGTTGGCCGGCGCCCAGCTCGCCCCGCCGTCGTCGGTGCGGTACACCCCGGCCGCGGACACGGCCACCGTCACCCGGTCACGGTCCCGGGGGTCGGTGACCACGGTGTGCAGGGCGAGACCGCCGCCGCCCGGCACCCACCCGCTCCGCGTCGGGTGCTCCCACAACGCCCGGACCAGCGTGAACGTCTCCCCGCCGTCCTCCGACCGGAAGAGGGCGGCGGGCTCCGCGCCCGCGTAGACCACATCGGGCGCGGCGGGGCCCGCCGGATGCAGCTGCCACACCCGTTCCAGGGAACTGCCGGTGTCCGCCGGGAACCGCACCGCGGGCCGCGCGGGCTCCCGCCAGCTCGCGCCGAGGTCGTCGGAGTGGAAGACCGACGGCCCCCAGTGGGCGCTGTCGGCCCCGGCGAGCAACCGGGGCCGCGCGCCGCGGGTGTCGATCGCGACGGCGTGGACCGCCTGGGCCGGGAAGTGCGGGCCGTCCAGCTCCCACGTACCGCGCCGGCGCCGACCGGTGAACAGGCCCTTACGGGTACCCACCGCGAGAAGTACGTCCGTCGTCGTCATACGGGGCTTCCTTGCCTGGCGATATGTGCCGTCCCGCGCCATCTTGGCGGAATCCCCCGCCGGGACCGGGGAAATCGGGGTACCGCGACAGGGGTGTCACGCCTCGGGGCG
>NZ_JCANQV010000460.1:0-3147 GCF_059553635.1 Candidatus Streptomyces philanthi | reverse complement strand
TGGTGCGGGCGGCGGGGTCGGTGCCGTGGGCCCAGAACAGTTGGGCGGCGGCGCGGGTGTGCGGGGTGAAGCGCAGGGGCGCGGCGCCGGCGCGCAGCCGCAGGAGGGTGGCAAGGACGGTGGTGGCGTCGTGGTCGTGGACGCCGCGGTCGTAGCCCTCGTCGTAGCGGGTGGCGGCGACCTCGCGGACCAGGGCGGCGAGGGTGCCGTCGGCGGCGGCGGTGTGCAGGACGTCGAGGGTGTGGGGGCCGGTGCCGGCCTCGGCGTCGGCGAGGAGGAGCGCGGCGAGGTGCTCGGCGCGGTAGACCTCGGGTGACTCGGAGACCAGGGGCTGGTCCCACAGGGTGCGGTGGGCGGCGAGCTGGTCGTCGTGGACGGGGGCCCGGTAGTCGGTGCCGGTGACGGCGAAGGCGAGGCCGCCCCCGGAGGGGACGAGGGTGAGGTCGAGGGGCTGGGTGTTGACGGCGAAGCGGTGGCGGCCCAGGCGGAGGGTGCCGGTGCCGTCGTAGAGGTCGGCGCGGTCGCGCAGGGCGCGGCCCGCTTCCTGGCGGGCGGCCTTGAGGCGTCCTTCGAGTTCGCCGGCGCGGACCGGGTCGGCGAGGGAGCGCAGTTCGCCGGCGGTGGCGCGGACCTTGGCGACGAGGGGGTCGGCGGCGAAGTAGGCATTGACCTCGTCGGGGGTGGCCAGGGCGCGGGCGCGGCGGGTGACGGTGGCCAGGACCCGTTCGGCGGAGCGGGCGAGCCGGTCGGTGCGGTGGGCGCGGGCGTCGAGGAGGGACTGCTTGCGGGCGGCGAACGCCTCGTGGATCTCCTCGCGGCGCTCGGCGATCCGGGCGAGCCGCTCGTCGTCGCCCGCGCCGTCGCAGTGTGCTTCGAGGTCCTCGACCTGGAGCAGCAGCCGGCCGAGCTGGTCGTCGCACTCCTCGGGGGTGCCGGCGGCGGCCAGCGCCCCGGCGACGGACTGGCCCAGCAGCGCGAAGCGGGCGGCGAACTCCTCGCGGCCCTCGGCGTCGGCGAGGGCGCGGCGGCGGGTGTCGAGGGTGGCGCGGGCGCGGTTGACGGCGGCGAGGACGTCGCCGATGCGGGCGAGGACGGCGGTGCGGACGGTGGTGTCGGGGAGGTCGAGGGTGCCGAGGACCTCGGTGACCAGGTGGAGGGAGGCGGCCTGCTCGTCGATGCGGGCGGTGAGCGCGGTGGCGTCGGCGGTGGTGGTGAGGCCGGCGGCGTCGGTGGTGAGGGCGTCGACGGTGGCGTGGGCGGCGGCGAAGGCGTCGTCGGCGCTGAGGAAGGCGACGGCGCGGCGCCCGGTGGCGGCGAGGTCGTCGGCGAGCGAAGCGGCGAGGGTGCCGAGGCGGTCGAGGTCGATGTGGCGGACCTCGCGCAGGCTCTCCAGGCCGCCCTGGGCGCGCCGCAGCCGGGCGAGGGTGTCCACCCAGGCGTCGGCGGTGTCCGGCTGGTCGGCGCGGACGGTGCGGACGAGGGCGGTGACGCGGGCCTCGGCGTCGGCGAGCTGCTCGGCGGCGCGTTCGCGCAGCGCGGTCAGGCGGGCGGACTCCTCGGTGATCCGGGCGGCGGTGGCGCGGACGGCCTCCAGCGGTTCGGCGAGGGCGCCCAGGGCGGGGTCGGCGAGCCAGTGGTGGGTGTCGGCGGCGCGGGCGGCGGCGGCCGCGACGGCGTCGAAGACGGCGGTGGAGGGCGTGGTGCCGGTGGCCGCGCGGGCGACCGCGAGGACGTCGGAGATGCCGCGGACGAGGGCGGCGTTGCCGATCCTGGCGAGCGGCCCCTCGCCCTGGGGGCGGGCGGCGGCGTGGGCGTCGGAGGTGAAGGGGGTGCGCCAGATCTGCACCGGGTGCACCCGGGAGGCGCCGGGGCCCTCGAGGCGCAGTACGGCCATGGTGCCGTCGTCGAAGAGGGCGTGGCCGCGTCCGGTGAGGGGGGCGTCGGCCTCCTCGCGGATGACGTTGTAGGGCAGCAGCAGGGTGCGTCCCTCGGCGCGGGCGCGGAAGACGTAGAGGACGTCCTCGCCGTTCGGGGAGCGGATCTCGCCGGCGAACCCCAGGCCGCCGGTGTCGGTGTCGAAGGTGCGGGTGGTGCCGTTGGCGAGGTGGTAGCCGCCGGGGAAGACGATGCCCTGGTCGTCGGGGAGGGTGCGGCAGGCCCGGCCGATGCCGTCGAGCCGGCGGACCTCGCGGGTGCCGGTGTGGAAGACGAGGTACCGGTCGGTGGTCTCCCGGTAGGGGCGGACGCGCAGCAGGACGAGGGGGCCGACGCGGGCGTGGGCGACATCGGCGTCGGCGAGGGACTGGAGGGGTTCGTCGACGGGTTCGCTGTGGACGCCGTCGGGGGTGGTGGTGTCGTTCTCCGCCTTGAGGGTGAGGGCGCCGCCGGAGGTGGAGACGTAGACGGTGTCCCGGACGGCGATGTGGGGGTGGCGGCCGGGGACGTGGTCGTCGCGGGTGGCGGGCGTCCAGGTGAGGTCGCCGGCGGGCGGGACGTCGTCGCGGTCGCCCTCGGCGTCGAGGTAGGCGGGAGTGCCGTCGGCGGCGGTCCGCCAGCGCAGGACGCGGACGTCGGACGGCCGGTCGCCGGTGCGGAAGACGGCGAGGAGCAGGGGGCCGGTGCGGCGCAGGTGCAGGAGGCGGGCCTGGCGGTAGTAGCGGTGCAGGTCGGCGAAGTCCCGCTGGAAGCGGGGGTCGTCGAGGAGGCCGGGCAGCGCGTCGGGCCCGGCGGGCTCGAAACCGTCGGCGGTACGGCGGTGCAGGGCGAGGACGTCGGCGACGTCCGGTGCGCGGCCGTCGGCGGAGGCCGGCGGGTGGTGGCCGAACAGCAGCAGCCCGCCGACCTGGGCGATGTCGCGGGGCAGGCAGGCGTCGGCGGTGTCCAGCCGGACGGTGGCGAGCAGTGCCCGCGCGGTGCCGCCGAAGGTCTCGGTGCGGCGGGTGTTGAGTTCCTCCGCGCGGGCGGTGAGGTCGGCGGCCGCGGCGGCCAGCCGGTCCCGCAGGACCTCGTACGTGCCGTCCGCGGGTACGGCCGCGTCCGGTGCGCCCGGTGGTGTGTGCTGCGCGCTGTCGGTGTTCACGTACCCAACTCCCTGCTGACGTCGTACGGCGGGGCGGCGGGCGCGGCCCTCGCGGTGCCGCGCCCGGT
>NZ_JCANQV010000459.1:0-3169 GCF_059553635.1 Candidatus Streptomyces philanthi | reverse complement strand
GCCGTCCGCGGCACCAGCGCGACGCCCATCCCGGCCGCGACCATCGCCCAGATCGCGTTCCAGTCCGCGGCCGCGTGGGCCTGCTCGGGGACGAAACCGGCACTCTCGCAGGCGGTGGTGGTGATCTGTGACCAGGGGCCGCTGCTGCCGAAGATCCAGGGCTCCCCGGCGAGATCGGCCAGCCGCAACCCCGGCTCGGCGGCCAGCGGATGGGCCGCGGGCAGCGCCACGTCCAGGGGGTCGGCGAGCAGCGCGCGGCGGCTGAACCGGGGGTCGCACGGGGTGGGCGCGTGCGCCGCGAGCGACAGCGCCAGATCGACGCTGCCCTCGGCCAGCAGCTCGTACGCCGCCTGGGCCTCGGCCTCCCGTACGACGACGGTGAGGTCCGGGACGGTGCGGCGCAGTTCCTGGACGGCGGGCACCACCAGCGCGGGGATCGCGGTGGCGAACGCGCCCACCCGCACCCGGCCCGCCTCGCCCCGCAGATGGCCGCGCAGTTCCGCGTCGGCCCGCTCCAGCCGGGCGAAGACCTCGTCGGCGTGGCGCAGCACCAGACGGGCCGCCTCGGTCAGCCTGACCCGCCGGCCGTGGGCCTCCAGGAGGGGCACCCCGAGCGCCCTGGACAGGCCGGACAGCTGCTGGGAGACCGCGGAGGGCGTCAGGTGCAGCGCCTCGGCGGTCGCGGTGACCGTGCCCAGATCGTGGAGCGTGCGCAGGACGCGCAGCTTCTTGAGGTCCCAGTCGGCCATGCGGGCAGCGTAAGGGCTGCCCCGTCAGGGACGACGGGACAGCCCTTACGCATACGTGGCGCCGGTCAGCGCCGCGCCTCCCGGCGGGCGAGCAGCGCGGCGCGGCGCTCGTCGAACCTGCGCGCCTGGCCGTCCAGTCCGCCGAGGTACGCGCCGAGTTCGTCCTGCGCGGCGAGGCCCTCGGGGCCCAGGCCGCCGATCGACAGCACCTTGAGGTGGCGCAGGACGGGCTGGAGCACTTCGTCGTGATGGATGCGCAGGTTGTAGATGCCGCCGATGGCCATCCGGGCGGCGGCGCGTTCGAAGCCGGGCATGCCGTGGCCGGGCATCCGGAAGCGGGTGACCACATCGCGTACCGCGCACATCGTCGGGTCCGGCGCCAGCTCGAACGCCGAGGCGAGGAGGTTGCGGTAGAAGACCATGTGGAGGTTCTCGTCCATGGCGATCCGGGCGAGCATCCGGTCGCACACCGGGTCGCCGGAGTGGTGGCCGGTGTTGCGGTGCGAGATGCGGGTGGCCAGTTCCTGGAAGGCGACGTAGGCGATGGAGTGCAGCATGCTGTGGCCGTTGTCGGACTCGAAGCCCTCCGACATGTGGGCCATCCGGAAGCGTTCCAGCTCCACCGGGTCGACCGCGCGGCTGGTGAGCAGGTAGTCGCGCATCACGATGCCGTGGCGGCCCTCCTCGGCGGTCCAGCGGTGCACCCAGGTGCCCCAGGCGCCGTCGCGGCCGAAGAGTGTCGCTATTTCGTGGTGGTAGCTGGGGAGGTTGTCCTCGGTGAGGAGGTTGACCACCAGGGCGGTTCTGGCGATGTCACTGACCTGGGACTGCTCGGGGGCCCATGCCTCGCCGCCCAGCACCCCGTCGAAGTTCCGGCCGTCGCTCCAGGGCACGTACTCGTGCGGCATCCATTCCTTGGCCGCCTTCAGATGCCGGTTGAGTTCCTTCTCGACGACCTCTTCGAGCGCGTGGAGCAGGCGGGCGTCGCTCCATGCGGCCTGGCCGCGCGAGGCGGCGGGGCTGACGGGGGCAGTGGTCACGGGAACTCCTGGGGACGGCGACGACCTACGGCACCGTAGGTTCTGACTTACGGCTCCGTAGGTTACGGCATCGTAGGTTGTGCCGGAGCACGCCCCTCTCCGCTTGAATTCACCTTTAGAACACCGCATTTCACCCATGGGCAAACAAAAAGGTGCCCCGCGGTTCCTGGGAACCGCGGGGCACCTGAAGCGTCGGCGACGCCCGGCGTCAGGCCTTGGGGCCGGCCTGCTTGCGGGACTGGTCCAGCATCATCACCAGACCGGCGATGACCAGGAACAGCACGATGGGGGCGACGACGTAGAGGCCGAGCGTCTCGGCGACACTCAGACCCGGACCCGGGTCGTCTCCGTCGTCGCGGGTGAGCGCAAACGCGGGGGACGACATCAGCAGCATCAGCGCGGTGCCGGCCGTGACGGTTCCGGCGCGCAGGACATTCTTGTTGACCTTGTTGCTCACGAACTCAACGTATCGGACGCCCCGCCGCCCCGCGCGCCCGGGGTCGGGTGACCGCGTCCGCACCCCGCCGACCTGCGTCAACCCGCGCCGCCCGCTCCCCACCCGCACGAGGGACGACCGCCGGGCGCGCCTCAGACCTGCCGGACCCCGGCCGCCGACGGCTCGCAGGTCAGCGGCGGCTCGGCGGCCATGGGGGCCTCGCTGGTGAGCGGGGCGGCGTCGGCGAGCGGGGGTTCACAGGTCAGCGGCGGCTCGCCGAACGGGGCGAAGCCGCGGTCCGCGAGACCGGAGTCGGGGCCGGGGACGCCCGCGTAGCGGTCGGGTTCCCGCAGGCCGTCGCTCTCCGGGGTGGCGGCCAACGCGTCGAGGAGCAGTTGGGCGGATGCGGCCACAAGGGCCTCCCGTACATCGGCAATGGGACACGTCTGGCCCTACCCCGCCGGCACTGCCGCAGACGTCAGGGCCCTCCGAAGGTGTCCCACGTCACACCGGGCGTTTTCCCGTGCGGGCCGCCGGACGGCGCAGAGAGGGGGGACGAAAGGGGCATCGGGCGGGAAGTCCTCCGGGTCGGCGGAAACCGGCGGGTGGTGCCGCGACGCCTTTCCGGGCGCGGTTGACACCCCTGCCGCCGCAATGGTGGGCTCACGGGCGAAGGTCCGTCCGGGAACACCGGCCCGGGCGCCGGCAGGGCGGCCGCGGGCATCGTCCCGCCATCGCCGCCACCGTCCCGCGCCAGGGTTCCCGCCATGGCCGCGGGCGCCGCCGTGTGCCCCGGGGACGGCCCTTCGGACGCCGGGCCACAGGCGAGGGCCCGGGTGGCGGGGAGCGCCGGCACGCGCCGGCGGACGTGACGGGTACGAGGAGCAGCCGTGCGGGTCCGGGGCATGTGGGGCGTCGGCAGGATCGACGGGAACGGCCGGGGG
>NZ_JCANQV010000458.1:0-3171 GCF_059553635.1 Candidatus Streptomyces philanthi | reverse complement strand
CGGGAATCCTCCGGCTCCAGGGGAATCGGGGAGCCGCGCAGCGCCGCGCCGGCCGTCCGCGGCAGCGTCAGCCGGAACTGCGACCCGCCGCCGGGCTCGCCCCACGCCTGCAACCAGCCGCCGTGCAGCCGGGCGTCCTCGACCGCGATGGACAGCCCCAGGCCCGTACCGCCCGTCGTCCGGGCACGTGCCGGGTCGGCGCGCCAGAAACGGTCGAAGACACGGGTCGCCTCGCCGGGCTTGAGGCCCACGCCGTAGTCCCGTACCGCGACCGCCACCGCGCCGCTGCCGGGGTCGCCCGCGGACGCCAGCCGGACCACCACATCGCGGCCCTCGCCGTGCTCCACGGCGTTGACGACGAGGTTCCGCAGCACCCGCTCCACCCGCCGGGCGTCCGCCTCCGCGATCACCGGCTGCTCGGCGCCGCGCACCAGGATGCGGCTGCCCTTGCGTTCCGCCAGCGGCTCGGCGCCCTCGATGACGCGGTGCACGACATCGCGCAGATCGATCGGCTCGGCCTCCAGCGCGGCGGCCCCCGCGTCGAACCGGCTGATCTCCAGCAGCTCGGCGAGCAGCGCCTCGAACCGGTCGAGCTGGCCGCGCAGCAGCTCAGCGGAGCGCGCGGTGGCCGGATCGAAGTCCTCCCGCGCCTCGTGGATGACGTCCGCCGCCATCCGCACCGTCGTCAGGGGCGTCCGCAGCTCGTGCGAGACGTCCGAGACGAAACGGCGCTGCATCCGCGACAGCTCCTCCAACTGCTGGATCTTGAGCTGGAGGTTCTGCGCCATCTTGTTGAAGGATTCACCGAGACGAGCGATGTCGTCCTCGCCGGTGACCTTCATCCGTTCCTGGAGGAGACCGGCGGCCAGCCGCTCGGAGATCCGCGCGGCCATCCGTACGGGCGTCACGACCTGGCGGACGACGAGCCAGGCGATCGCGCCGAGCAGGATCACCACGAACACGCCGGCCGTCGCCAGCGTCCCCGTCACCAGCTTCAGCGACTCCGCCTCCTGCGTGAACGGGAAGAGGTAGTACAACTGGTACTGGTTGCCGTTCACGTCGTTGAGGCGCTTGCCGATGACGATCGCCGGCACGGCCTCGTCGGACCCGATGTGCCTGATCGGCGTGTACCGGCGGAACGTGCCGGCCTTGGCGTCCAGCTTGTGGCGCAGCTCGGGGGGCACACTGCGCTCGGGGTCGATGTCCCCGGAGGCGCGGGGGCCGCGGGTGCCGCGGCTGTCGTCGCCGAACGGCTCCTCGGTGTCGGAGCTGAGCGCGACGATGTAGTAGACGCCCTGGCCACCGCTGGCGAGCTGTTCGACCAGGCCGGTCAGCCAGGTCGCGGAGTCCTGGCTGCCGCGGTTCCCGGTCCGCCCGGTTTCCTCACCCGTCTCCCCGGCGTTGTCGGCCAGCTTCTGCGCCACGCCGAAGCCGCCCACGGCCTGGCTCTGCGCGGCCTGTGCCTTCGCGGTGAGCAGGCCGTTACGGACCTGCCCGACCACCACGACACCCAGCAGCAGTACCACGACCAGCGACATCAACAGGGTGGTGGCGACCACCCTGAGCTGGATGTTGCGCCGCCACAGCCGCACGGCGGGCAGCAGCGGCCGCCGCACCCAGCGGCTGAACAGCCGCAGCAGCGGGTGCACCGGGCCGCTCACCGCACCGTCGGGCAGCAACTGCCCGCCGCGCAGCAACCTGGCCGACAGCCTCCGGGAGAAGGACGTCCCGCTCGCCGGGCCGGCGGTGCGTCCCCGCGAGTTCTCCGGGGGCGAACCGTCCCGGCTCATGTCAGTTGGGCCCGGCCTTGTAGCCGACCCCGCGCACGGTCACCACGATCTCCGGGCGCTCGGGGTCCTTCTCGACCTTGGAGCGCAGCCGCTGCACATGGACGTTGACTAGACGGGTGTCGGCCGCGTGACGGTAACCCCAGACCTGCTCCAGCAGCACCTCACGGGTGAACACCTGCCACGGCTTGCGCGCCAGCGCCACCAGCAGGTCGAACTCCAGCGGCGTCAGCGCGATCGACTGCCCCTCGCGCTTCACGGAGTGGCCCGCCACATCGATGACGAGGTCACCGATGGCCAGCTGCTCGGGCGCCGGCTCCTCCGAGCGCCGCAGCCGCGCCCGGATCCGGGCGACCAGTTCCTTGGGCTTGAACGGCTTGACGATGTAGTCGTCCGCGCCCGATTCGAGCCCGACGACCACATCCACCGTGTCGCTCTTGGCGGTCAGCATCACGATCGGCACCCCGGACTCGGCCCGGATCAGCCGGCACACCTCGATACCGTCCCGTCCGGGCAGCATGAGATCGAGGAGGACCAGGTCGGGCTTGGTCTCGCGGAAGGCTGCGAGCGCCTTGTCACCGTCCGACACGAACGACGGTTCAAAGCCTTCGCCGCGCAGCACGATGCCGAGCATCTCTGCCAGTGCGGTGTCGTCGTCGACGACCAGGACGCGTCCCTTCATTCGGCCATCATCCCATTACCTGATCGTGACGTACTCCATCGTGAGGCGGAACACAGCTCCGCGAGCCCGTCCCGGGTGACCGGCGACACCACTCCCGCCTCGGTCACGATGGCCGTGACCAGCTCTGCGGGGGTGACGTCGAACGCCGGGTTGTAGCCCTCCGCGCCGGACGGCGCCACGGGAATCCCGCCACCCGCACCGGCCCCCTGGACCGACGGCAACGAGAACTCCGTCACCTCACGCCCCGGCCGTTGCTCCACCACGATGTCCGCACCCTCCGCGGTCTCCAGGTCGACCGTACTGGTCGGCGCCACCACGATGAACGGAACACGGTGGTACCGGGCCAGCACCGCCAGCGGATAGCTGCCCACCTTGTTGGCGACCGCCCCGTCCGCCGCGATCCGGTCCGCGCCGATCAGCACCGCGTCCACCTCCCCCGCGGCGAACAGCGAACCCGCCGCCCCGTCGGCCAGCACGGTGTACGCCATGCCCGCCCGCGCCGCCTCGTAGGCGGTCAGCCGCGCCCCCTGCAACAGGGGGCGCGTCTCGTCCACCCACAGCCGGCGCAGGTCACCGGCACGGTGCGCCGCCAGCGCCACCGCGAGGGCGGTCCCCTCGCCACCGGACACCAGCGCCCCCGTGTTGCAGTGCGTGAGGACGCGGTGCCCGCCGCCCGGCCGCAGCCGGTCCAGCAGGGCCCGG
>NZ_JCANQV010000457.1:0-3174 GCF_059553635.1 Candidatus Streptomyces philanthi | reverse complement strand
CGCGTCCAGGACCTCGTCGAGGTTGCCGGCGTCGATGCCGCCGATGGCGAACCAGGGGCGCTCGGGGGCGCGGGCGGCGGTGTGGCGGACGAGGTCCAGGCCGGGGGCGGGCCGGCCGGGCTTGGTCGGCGTCGGCCAGCAGGGGCCGGTGCAGAAGTAGTCCGCGCCCTCCTCGGCGGCCGCGGCGTCGGCCTCGGCCGGGGAGTGCGTGGAGCGTCCGATGAGGACGTCGGGGCCGAGGAGGTCTCGGGCGGCGGGGACGGGGAGGTCGCCCTGCCCGAGGTGGAGGACGTCCGCGCCCGCGGCGTGGGCGACATCGGCGCGGTCGTTGACGGCGAGGAGGGCGCCGTGGCGGCGGCAGGCGTCCGCGAAGATCTCCAGGTGGCGCAGTTCCTCGGCGGCCTCCATGCCCTTGTCGCGCAGCTGGACGATGTCGACGCCGCCCGCGAGCACGGCGTCCAGGAACTGCGGCAGGTCGCCCTGCCGGGTGCGGGCGTCCGTGCAGAGGTAGAGCCGTGCGGCGGACAGGGCGGCGCGGGCGGCGGTCGCGGTGGACATCGGAAGGTTCCCCCCGGGTCGGCGGGCGTACGGGCCGGTGCGGCGGCCCGTACGCCCGCGGGTGCGATGACGGTGGCGCGGCGGCCGCGGGGCCGCCGTGCGCCGGGTGTGCGGCTCAGACGGCGAGGGCCTGGGCCCTCCGCTTCACCTCCGTGCCGCGGTTCTCCCGCAGTGCCTGCGCCGGGGTGCCCGGCAGGGTGTCGTCGGCGGTGAACAGCCACTCCAGCATCTCGTCGTCGGCGAAGCCGTCGTCCCGCAGCAGGGTCAGGGTGCCGGACAGGCCCTTGACGACCTTGCCGTCCTTGATGAAGTCGGCGGGCACCTGGAGCACGCGGTTCTCGCCGCGGCGCACCGCGATCAGCTGGCCCTCCCTGACCAGCTGCCGGACCCGGGTCACCTCGACGCCGAGCTGCTCGGCGATGTCGGGAAGGGTGAGCCAGTCGGGGACGAGTGCGTCGATGTTTGCGTCAATCTCGGTCACGGGACAAGCCTGCCACCTCGCACTGACAGCCGGTAGCCGGGCGTCGCCAACGGGGCGAGCGCGCCCCCGGCCCACGTCCGGACCGGGCCGCTACAGCGCCGCCGCCTTCAGCGGCACCGCCGCGTCCGCGGCCTTCTCCGGGTCGAGCACGGCGCCCCGCTCGATGAGCTTGCGCCCCTGGGCGAGGTCGCGGGGGCGGCCGACGGCGAGCAGCGCGACCAGCAGGCCCGGCCGGCGTACCTGCTCCCGGCCCGGCCCGGCCTCGGCGGGGGTCCTCGGGTGCCGGAGCCAGAGCACGGACCAGGCGGCGCCGACCGGGTCGCCGCGCCAGACCAGTTCGTCGGCGCCGCCGTGATCGCCCGCGTACTGGACGAACCGGCCGAACTGCTCGGACCAGAAGTACGGGACCGGGTCGTAGACCACGCCCTCGGCGGGCTCGCGGACGATGTTCTCGGCGACCGTGCGGGGGCCCTGGAGGGCGTTGTCCCAGTGGTGGACGAGGAGCCTGCGGCCGTAGCGGGCGGAGGGGAAGGAGGCGCAGTCGCCGACCGCGTAGACGTCGGGGACGGAGGTGCGCAGGTACGGGTCGGTGAGGACGGAGCCGTCGTCCGGGGAGAGGGCGACCCCGGAGCCGGCCAGCCAGCCGGTGGCCGGGCGGGCGCCGATGCCGACGACCACGGCGTCGGCGCGCAGTGTGGTGCCGTCGGCGAGTTCGACGGCGCCCTCCTTGACGGAGGCGACCCGGGCGCCCGTGCGCAGCCGGGCGCCGGCCGCCGTGTACCAGGCGGCCATATGGGTGGCGACCTCGGCGGGCAGCGCGCCGGCCAGCGGGCGGTCGGCGGCCTCGACGACGGTGACGGCGCAGCCCGCCTCGCGGGCCGCGGTCGCGAACTCGGCGCCGATCCAGCCCGCGCCGACGACCACGATCTCGTTCCGGGCGGCGAGGACGGGCCGCAGCCGTTCGGCGTCGTCGAGGGTGCGCAGCAGGTGGACGCCGGGCGCGCCCTCGGTGCCGGGCAGCCGGACCGGTTCCGCCCCGGTGGCGAGGACGGCGTGGTCGTAGCGGACCGGTCCCTCGGCCGTCTCCACGACCCGCTCGTCGGGGCGGAGGGCGGTGACGGGGCGGCCGAGCCGGAGGTCGATGCCGAGGGCGTCGAAGTCGACGTCGAAGGCGGCGCTCCCGGTCTTGCCGAGCAGGACGGCCTTGGACAGCGGCGGGCGGTCGTAGGGCCGGTGGGGCTCGTCGCCGAGCAGGGTGATCTCGCCGCGCCAGCCCTGTTCGCGCAGCGCTACCGCGGTCTGGACGCCCGCCATTCCGGCGCCTGCGACGACCACTCTGGAGGTGTGGCCGGTTGCCTGGGGGGACTTGATCTGCTCGCTCACCTGCCCACTGTAGGACGACGGGGGGCGCGGGTCGCAGCAGCGCGCGAGGTGATCTCCGGCGCGGCGGGCCCGGGAGCGGCCGGGGCGCCGCCTTACGGGGCGCGGGGGCCGGGTATTAGGGTGACGGCACACGCACTCGCGGGAGCCCGGCGTACCGGGCTGAGAGGGAGGCTGGCCGGCCTCCGACCGTACGAACCTGATCCGGGTCATGCCGGCGAAGGGAGGGGCTGGACGCCCATGCATCCATCCGTCACACCACCGACGCCTTCCGGGGAGCACCCCGATGTGCTCGTCGTCGGGGGTGGTCTCATCGGTCTGGTCACGGCCTGGCGGGCGGCGCAGCGGGGGCTGCGCACCACGGTGGCCGATCCGTCGCCGGGCGGCGGCGCGGCGAGCGTCGCGGCCGGCATGCTCGCCGCCGTCACCGAGCTGCACTACGGGGAGGAGACGCTGCTGGGGCTCAATCTGGCCTCGGCGCGCCGCTACCGGGACTTCGTCGCGGAGCTGGAGGAGGCGAGCGGCCGGGACACCGGGCACCGGGTGTGCGGCACGCTGGCCGTGGCGCTGGACGCCGACGACCGGGCGCATCTGCGGGAGTTGCACGCTCTGCAACGCCGTTGCGGCCTGGACTCCGAGTGGTTGACGGGGCGTGAGTGCCGCCGGCTGGAGCCGATGCTCGCGCCGGGGGTGCGCGGCGGCCTGCGGGTGGACGGCGACCACCAGGTCGATCCGCGGCGGCTGGCGGCCGCGCT
>NZ_JCANQV010000456.1:0-3201 GCF_059553635.1 Candidatus Streptomyces philanthi | reverse complement strand
CGGCGGCGGGCTGACCGGCCGCGCGGGCCACCGCCCCGCCCGCCGGGTCAGACCTCCAGCTGGGACTCCGCGCGGGCGAGGTGGTGGCGGGCCAGGGCGAGGTTGGCGCGCTTGCGGTCCAGCACCAGGTACAGGAAGAGGCCGCTGCCGTTCTTCCCGGTGACCGGGCGCAACAGGTGGTACTGCGAGGTGAGCGTGATGAGCATGTCCTCGATGCTTCCCTGGAGTTCCAGCATCTCCATGGTGCGCATCTCGGCGCGGACGACATCGGTGTTCCCGGCCGCCGCGACGTCGATGTCCAGGGTGTTGCTGTCGCCCAGGGTGGCCAGCGCCATGCCGCTGGTGTAATCGACCAGGGCGGCGCCGATGACGCCCTCGATGTCCGACATCAGCGCGGCCAGAGCGGAATCCATGTGGGCCATGACGGATGAACCTTTCGGTGATCGGCGGGAGGGGTGCGGGAGGAGAACGGGACTACCGGCCGGGCCCGGCGTCGACCAGCGCGCCGATGCGCGCCGCGGTCTGCCGGGCCTGGAGATGGAGCCGGCCCACATTGGTGTCGGGGCTCGCGACCGCGGTGAGCACCGCGCGGTTCCCGGCCGAGTAGCACGCGATGTACCCGTCCGTACCGCGGGTGAGGGATTCCTCGAAGGGGCCCCGGCCGGTCGCCTCGGTGAGCCGCCTGGCGACACCGATGGCCGCGGCGGTGAGCGCGGCGAGACCGTCCGGTTCGATGTCCCGCAGATCGTGCGCGATGACCATGCCGTCGACGCTGGCGACCATCCCGCCCTGGAAATGGCGTACCTGGTCGCGCAGCACCCGCAGTTCTTCCCGCACGCGGGTCTCGATCGTCATCAGTCTCCTTTTCTCCGCACGCTTCGCGAATACGTGTCTCATGTCCGTGGTGCGCGGGAGGTCACAGGTTCTCCTCCAGCGCCGTGCGCAGACGGGCGAGGAGGTCGGCGTCCGGGTCCGGGGTCCGCATACCCTCCGGCATGTCCCAGGACGTCACACGCCCCTCGTGCCCGGTGTCCAGACAGGCGCCGGGACGCCGCCGCGGCAGCCCCTCCGGTGCCGGCGAGGGCATCCGTACGAGCCCGGCCGCGGCCATCCGCCGCACGTCGAGGACGGTCAGGAACGCCGACCTGCCGAGCAGCCGGGCGAGGTCGTGCGGGGTGCGCCGCCCGTCGGCGTGCGCGAGGAGCGCCCGGCGGCGCCCGGTGACGGCGCGGGCCGGGGGCTGCCCGGGCGCGGCGACGACCGGTGCTTCGTCGGCCGCGGCCCACGTGCTCCACTCGTCCAGCAGCGTCCTGCGGCGGGCCGTCGCCCGCTCCAGGGCGTCCGCGCCGACCCGGCGCACGGCGCCCAGCCAGTGCTCCTCACCGGGGGTGAACGTCGTCGTCCCGGGCGGCAGGGGCAGGGTGAAGGACGCGGCGTCCAACAGCGCGTCCAGGTGGCACAGTTCCAGTTCGCCGGGGGTGAGCCAGCCGGCGTCGACGAGGTAGCGGCCGCCGTGCCCGGGACGGGTGCCGGCGGCCTCGGCGCGCCGACGGCAGTCCGGCGGGACCCGTCCGACCGCCGCGAGCCGTACGTCCAGCGCGGGCGCGGCGTCGGACTCCACGCAGTACACCGCGCCGCTTTGCAGGTAGACACAGCCGGCCGGGCCGCGGAGCGCGCCGGTCACGCGCTCGGCGGCCAGGCGGTCCAGCGGCCGTCCGGTTTCGGAAGCGCGACGAGGGGGCGGCACGTCAGCCCACGACCAACTCGTCCGCGAGTTCCCGCAACCGGCGGCGGGCGACCGCGAGGTTGGCCCGGTCGCGGTCGAGCCACAGGTACAGGTACGTCTGGCTGTCGAACACGGTGTGGACCCAGCGGATCAGGTGGTATCCGCCGGCCGCCGTGATGATGAGGTCCTCCAGCGCGGGCCCGTCGCCGCCCGCCGTGTCGAAGGTGGCATGGCGGGTGACGGCCTGCACCACTTCCGCGGTGTCCGCGGCGGCGGCCTCATGGTCGCCGTGCGGGGCCCGTCCTGCCGTCCCCAGGGTGAGACCGCTCGTCCAGTCGGTCAGACCGGCACCGAGGACGCCCGGGATTCCCATCGCCCGGGACAAGACCTGATCGATACCCGGCACCACGGATCTCCTTTACACCTCGTGCACCATGAGGCGCTTACATCTCCCGCTTCACAGCGTCGGAGCACGTAGGAGCGCTTTCCCGGAAGGCTACTGAAGGTGTGGCGTGCCGCACATGGCTCCCGGCGGTGCACTGGGCATTTGACGCGTTCTCGACCCTGCGGAGCGCGATCTTCCGATGCCCTCTACAGAACGTACTCACTGGTAGACATGATGTGACCATGAACGCACGCAGAGGGCGGGAGACCAGGCCGATCACGGCCGTCACGTGCCCGGGTACGGACCGGGGAACGGAGGCGCGGCAGCCGCCCGGCGCCCCCGCGCCACCCCTCACGTCCCCCTCGCGCACCCCCTCCCGGACCGGCCGCGATGCCCTCTTCGTGAGGTGCGTCGCAACGACTTCCGGCCGACTTCCCCATCTGCCCCGTGCACCCCGCGGAACCCGTACACCACCTGCGCACCGGAGTACCTCGCCCGCCACACCGCACTCACCAGGAGGTCCGTCACCGTGTTACCGCACCCGCCCCACGCGGACGGCCCGCACCCGATCCGGCGCCCCCTCAGCCCGCTCGAACGCTGGTACTGGATCGCCGATCGCACCAGCCCCCTCAACGTCATCGCCCGCACCCGCGTGCACGGGAAGCTCCCCTTACCCCTGCTGCGCCAAGCCCTGGACGTCCTCCAGACCCGCCACCCCCTCCTCCGGGTCGCCGTCACCGACACGGACGGCGAACACCCCGCCTACCGCCCCCTCGACGGGCGGCCCGTCCCCCTGCGTCACCTCACCCTCCCGCCCGGCGACACCACCCGCTGGCAGCAGGAGACCGACCGCGAACTGGGCGAACCCCTCGACCTGCGCCACGGCCCCCCGCTGCGCGCCGTCGCCCTCCACACCCCCGGGCCCGGCCCGGACGCGGAACCCGTCCACGACCTGCTGCTGACCGTCTCGCACTGCGTCTCCGACGGGCAGACCGCGATGGCCCTGCTCCGCGACTGGGTCGAGTGCGCCGCCCGGCTGCACGGTGGCGCCCGGCCCGAGGACCTGGCGGTCTCCCGCCCCGCGCTGCCC
>NZ_JCANQV010000455.1:0-3254 GCF_059553635.1 Candidatus Streptomyces philanthi | reverse complement strand
TGGGACTGAGACACGGCTCGCTGCGCCTGGCCGCCCGCACCCTCGGCCTCGCCGTCGACCAGGGCGTCCGCGCCGTCCTCACCAACGCGGTCCGCTACGCCGACCCCGGCCAGGGCCCGGTCGCCGACGTCCTGGACTCCGCCCGCCGCCTGGTACCGCTCGACCCCCGCCCCGGGGCACGGGACAGCGGCGAGCGCTGGCTCAAGGACCCCGCCGCGATGGCCCGCACCGCCGTACGGGTCGCCGAGGCGGCCGGCTTCCGCCGCGACCTCGCCCACCGGCTGCTCGCCATGACCGAACAGACCGCGCAGGAGTGCCGGGTCGCCCCCGGGGAGGACCTCGGGCTCGGCCGCGTCCACTTCCCCGAGCCGGAACTGGTCGGCGCCCGCCACCGCACCGCCGCCCGGGTACTGCGCTCCCGCTGCGCCGCCGCCATGGTGCTGCGCGGCCACGACCGCGACCGGGCGTACTGGGAACGCCTCCACGACGAACTGCGCGTCATCGAACGGCTCGGCTACCCCTCGTACTTCCTGACGGTCGCCCGCGCCGTGGACGACGCCCGCGCCCTGGGCATCCGCGTCACGGCCCGCGGCTCCGGCGCCGGCTGTCTGGTCAACCACCTCCTGGGCATCGCCCACGCCGACCCGGTCGCCCACGGCCTGCTGATGGAACGCTTCCTGTCCGAACGGCGGCGCGCCCTGCCCGACATCGACATCGACGTCGAGTCCGCCCGCCGCCCGGAGGTCTACCGCGCCCTCCTCGACCGCTTCGGCGCCGAACGGGTCGCGGCGGTCTCGATGCCCGAGACCTACCGCGTCCGGCACGCCGTACGGGACGTGGGCGCCGCCCTCGGCATGGACCCGGAACGGGTGGCCCGCCTCGCCGCCTCCTTCCCGCACATCCGGGCCCGCGACGCCCGCGCGGCCCTGGCCGAACTCCCGGAGCTGCGCGGGGTGCGCGAGAGCGCGGACGAACGGCTGTGGGACCTGGTCGAGGCGCTGGACGCGCTGCCCCGCGGCATCGCCATGCACCCGTGCGGAGTCCTGCTCTCGGACGCCTCGCTGCTGCGCCGCACCCCCGTACTGCCCAGCGCGCCCCAGGGCGGCGAGAGCTTCCCGATGTCCCCGTTCGACAAGGACGACGTGGAGGAGATGGGGCTGCTCAAACTCGATGTGCTGGGCGTACGGATGCAGTCCGCGATGGCCCACGCGGTCGCCGAGATCGGCCGGGCCACCGGACGCCGCATCGACCTGGACGACCCGGCGCAGGTGCCGCCGGACGACCCCGCCGTCTACGACCTGATCCGCTCCACCGAGACCCTCGGCTGCTTCCAGATCGAGTCGCCCGGCCAGCGCGACCTGGTCGGCCGGCTGCAACCCGCCACCTTCCACGACCTGGTCGTCGACATCTCCCTCTTCCGGCCGGGACCGGTCGCCGCCGACATGGTGCGGCCCTTCATCGAGGCCCGGCACGGCCGCGGGCCCGTCCGCTACCCCCACCCCGACCTGGCGGAACCCCTGCGCGAGACCTACGGCGTCGTGGTCTTCCACGAGCAGGTCGTCGAGATCCTGCGGATCATGACCGGCTGTGAACGGGACGAGGCGGACGAACGCCGGCGCGCCCTGTCGGACCCGGAACGGCAGGCGGAGAACCGCGCCTGGTTCACCGCACGCGCCGCCCGGCGCGGCTACGCCCCCGACGTGACCGCGCGCACCTGGGAGACCGTCGAGGCGTTCGGCGCGTACGGCTTCTGCAAGGCCCACGCGGTGGCGTTCGCGGTGCCCACCTACCAGTCCGCCTGGCTCAAGGCGCACCACCCCGCGGCCTTCTACGCCGGGCTGCTCACCCACGACCCCGGGATGTACCCGAAGCGGCTGCTGCTGGCGGACGCGCGGCGGCGCGGGGTGCCGGTACTGCCCCTGGACGTGAACCGCTCGGGCACCACCCATCGCATCGAACTGGTGTCCGACGCGGGGCGGGCGCCGGACGGCCCCGGGGACGGCGGCCTGTGGGGACTGCGGCTCGCCCTGCGCGACGTCCACGGGATGAGCGCCGCCGAGGCACGGCGGATCGCCGAAGGACAGCCCTACCGCTCGCTCCAGGACCTGTGGCAGCGCGCCCGCCCGAGCCGCCCGGTCGCCGAACGCCTCGCCCGGGTCGGCGCGTTGGACGCCTTCGGCGCCAACCGCCGCGACCTCCTGCTGCACCTCGCCGAACTCCACCACCGCCGGCACGCCCCCGTCGGACAGCTCACCCTCCCCGCAGGCGGCCCCGCGGCGCGGGACACGGTCGCCCCCGCCGGACTGCCCGACCTCGACGACGTCGAACGCCTCAGCGCCGAACTCGGCGTCCTCGGCATGGACACCTCCCGGCACCTGATGACCGACCACCGCGCGTTCCTCGCGGAGCTGGGCGCCTGGCCGGCCCGGCGGCTGCGTGAGGCCCGCGACGGTGAGACGGTCCTGGTCGCCGGGGCCAAGGCGGCGACCCAGACCCCACCGGTCCGCTCCGGCCGCCGGGTCATCTTCACCACCCTCGACGACAGCACCGGACTGGTCGACTGCGCCTTCTTCGACGACAGCCACGAGACCTGCGCCCACACCGTCTTCCACTCCTGGCTGCTGCTCGTCCGCGGCACCGTCCAGCGGCGCGGTCCGCGCAGCATCGGCGTGGTCGGCACCGCCGCCTGGAACCTCGCCGAACTGGCCGCGCTGCGCCGGGACGGCGGCCCGGCGGCGGTCACCGCCCGCCTCGCCGCCACGGCGGACGGCACGGCGGGGGAGCCGGGCACCGCCGTACCGGAACGCGCCCTGCGCCTGCCGACCGGCTACACCCTCCACCCCTGGGCCGACCTCCGGCCCGCCGGGGAACACGCCGCCACCGGACGCCGGTTGTGGCACGCCAGCCCCGGGAGCCCCGGATGACCCGCCCGCCCGGACCTCCCTCCGCCACGCCCCCGGGCGCCGGCGGGCGGCCCGCCGCGCCCACCGTCCTCCACGTACGGTTCCGGGCCGCCGACGGCACCCCCGTGGACGCGGCACTCTACGAGCAACTGCTGGCACTGCTGGAGCGGTTCACCCCGAGGGTCGAGGCGCTGCCGCCGGACGCCGCGCTGGCCGACGTCCGCGGGGCGCTGCGGTACTTCGGCCGGGACGCGGCGGGCATCGCCGAACTCGTCCGGCTGCGCGCCCTCGTCTGGTACGGCGTGCGCTGCACCATCGGCGTCGGCGGCAATCCGCTGCTCGCCCGGCTGG
>NZ_JCANQV010000454.1:0-3306 GCF_059553635.1 Candidatus Streptomyces philanthi | reverse complement strand
GCCCGCGGGGCGGTGCGCTGCTTCATGGCCTCAGGCTCCGATCCGGTAGAGGGAGTGGGTCCAGGAGAAGGAGGCACCGTTGACGTAATAGTTGAAGTCGCCCCAGTTGTAGCGGTTGTTGGTGGGCCAGGGGTCGCCCCAGTAGACCCAGTTGTTGCTGCTGTCGTAGCCGTAGAGGACATGCATGTGGCCGCCGCCGGAGGCCCACTGGATGCGGGTCTCGACGGGCCGGTTGGCGTCGATCTCGCTCTGCACGGTGCCGTAGCGGAGATAACCGGTCACATAGGAGCCGGGGTTGATGCCCATCCAGTGGAGGGCGTTCTGGACGTTGCCGAGCGTGGCCTGGTTGTTGGGGCAGCTGCTGCCCTGGGCGCGGTTGAAGGCGGCGTTGCAGAACTGGTTCTGGCTGTAGTTCCTGCCGTACCAGCTGGCGATGGTGTTGCCGGAGGCGGCCCAGCACCAGTTGGAGTACTGCTGGGCCTGCATCGAGATGTTGAGGCGGTTGGCGACGCGCGGCGCGGTGGGGGCGGCCGCGTCCTGCTGTGTGGCGGGGGCGGGTGGTGCGGCAGCGGCGGTCGTGCCGGTGAAGGCGGTGAGCGCGGCGGCGGTCAGTGCCACGGCGGAGAGCCGTCTGCGGCGGGTACGGCGTGCGAAGCGCGCACGGGTCATGGCGTTCCTCCCGAACTGAGGGGGTGAGCGGTGGAGGAGCGCATCCGGATGCTGAGGAGGAGCATCCGATGTTGTCGGGAGCAGGTCAACACGCTTCAATGCGGGGTGACGCGGGGGTGTGGACGAACGGGCACGGTTGTGAACGAACGGTGCCCGGCGTACCGCAGTGGACAAGCAGGGACAGCGCGCGGCGTGCGATCCGGTTGTGAACATTCACCGCGCGCCGAAGGGTTGAGGACATGGCACAGAACACTCCCCGGCCGGCCGAGCTGGAGCAGCTGCTGCGGACCGGGCCGTTCCATCTCGCACTGCGCAGCGCCCTGTCGGCGCGGGGGCTCGCGCTCCACCGCGTCCAGCACCGGCTGGCGCAGCGCGGCATCAAGGTCGGGGTGACGAGCCTGAGTTACTGGCAGCAGGGCGCCCGGCGGCCGCAGCGCCCCGAGTCCCTGCGCGCGGTGCGCGCCCTGGAGGAGGTCCTCGGCCTGCCGCCGGACTCCCTGCACCGGCTGCTGGTGCCCGGCGCCACCCACCCGGAGACCGCGCGCCCGGCGGGCCGCACGTACCGCAGCCTGGTCGAACCGGCCGGCGCGCTGGAGCAGTTGTTCGCCGAGCTGGACGCCCCGGCGGACGGCGGTCTGCACACCGTCGGGCATCACGAACGGGTCCTGATCGGGCCGCGGCGCGAGCTGAGCGGACGGGAATCGCTCCAGGTGGTGCGCGCCCACCGGGACGGGGTGGACCGCTATGTCGCCGTCCACCGGGGCGACGCGGGCTGCGACCCGTCGCGGGTGGCGGTGCGGGCGGCGGAGAACTGCCGGCTGGGGCGGGTGCGCGGCGACGCCGACGCGGGGGTGGTGGTCGCCGAGTTACTCTTCGACGCCCGGCTGCGGGCCGGTGACACCCATGTCTTCGGCTACGCCTTCGAGGACGGCAGCGGCGGCCCGAGCCGCGAGTATCTGCGCGGCTTCAGCTTCGCGGGCGGGCAGTACGTGCTCCAGGTCCGGTTCGACGAGTCGGCGCTCCCGGTGCGCTGCGGACGCTTCACCCAGGTGTCGGCGGGGGCGCCGCGCAGCGGGCGGCAGGAACTGACACTGAGCGGGCGGCACCCCGCCGTGCATCTGGTGGAGCAGGGAGTGCGGCCGGGGATCGTGGGGATCGGGTGGGACTGGGGATGAACCCCGGGCCGTCCCGCCGGGGACGCGGCTCAGCCGGCGATCAGCTTGCCGCCCTTGTCCTTGATCTTCACCTCGGGCAGCGGCTCGGTCGCCGGACCCTGGAGGACCTGGCCGTTGGTGACGTCGAAGCGGCTGCCGTGGCAGGAGCAGATGCCCTCCTTCTTCCGCTCGACGCTCGACAGGACGCAGCCCATGTGCGTGCAGGCCGCGCCGAAGCACTTGTACTCGCCCTTGGCGGGCTGCGAGACCACCAGACGGTCCTCGCGGTAGAGCTTGGCGCCGCCGACCGGAACCTCGGAGGCGGGGCCCAGCTCGACCGGCTCGGTGGGCACCGCCGAGTCCTTGCGCTCGCCCCCGGAGCACGCCGTCACACCGAGGCCGACGGCTCCCGCCAGCGCGGCACCGCGCAGCACGGTTCGGCGGGCAGGGGGCTGGCTCATGGCGTCTCCTGGGTCGAGGGGGACCGGTGCTTCCCGACGATACCGGTAGGCCCTCCTCCGCTCCCCGGACGGTGCGGCGTGCCGGAACAGGCGCGTTCCCCACGCCACGGTGGCGGGCGCCCGGGGGATGATCGTGGTGGTGCCGTGCGTCGTACGGCCGCCCGCCCAGGAAAGGAACCGCACCCGTGATCGTCGTCGCCGGTGAGGCCCTGATCGATCTCGTCCCCGGCCGCCGGGACGGGGACGGCGCGCTGCCCGCGCTGCTGCCCCGCCGCGGCGGCGGCCCGTACAACACCGCGCTCGCGCTCGGCCGGCTGGGCTCCCCCACCGCGTTCTGCTCGCGGGTGTCGACCGACGCGTTCGGCGAGGCGCTGCTGGCGGGGCTGCGCGCGGCCGGGGTGGACACCTCGGCGGTGCAGCGCGGCGGCGAGCCGACCACGCTGGCGGTGGCGGACGTCGGCCCGGACGGTTCGGCGGGCTACGGCTTCTACGCGGAGGGCACCGCCGACCGGCTGTTCTCGCTGCCCCCGGCGCTGCCCGAGGGGACGCGGGCGCTCGCGCTGGGGACCTGCTCGCTGGTGCTGGAGCCGGGCGCGAGCGCCTACGAGGCGCTGCTGCGGCGGGAGGCGGCGCGGGGCGTGTTCACCGCGCTCGACCCGAACGTGCGGCCCGCGCTGATCGCCCGTCCGGCCGCCTACCGCGCGCGGTTCCGGTCCTGGCTCAAGGACGTCGCGCTGCTGAAGATGTCGGCGGAGGACGCCCTGTGGCTGGCGGGGGCGGAGTCGGTGCGGCCGGGGACGGCGGAGGCGGACGCGGTGATCGGCGCGGCCGCCCGGGAGTGGTTGGCCGCCGGGCCCGCGGCGCTGGTCGTCACCCGCGGCGGCGACGGGCTGACGGTCCTGACGGCAGAGGCGGGTGAGGTGGCGGTGCCCGGTGAGCGGGTTGCGGTCGTCGACACCATAGGCGCGGGCGACACGGTCAACGCGGCCCTGCTGCACCGGCTGGCCGACCGTGGCGCGCTC
>NZ_JCANQV010000453.1:0-3323 GCF_059553635.1 Candidatus Streptomyces philanthi | reverse complement strand
CACCGCGGCCACGGCGGCGCGTCTGCTGCCCGGGTACGCGCTGGGCGCGAGTGCCGGTGCCCTGGCCGGTTTCGTGATGGGGGTCTCGCGGACGGTCAACGCGGCGCTGGGGCCCCTGTTCTCGGCGCTGTACGCGGTCCCGAAGATCGCGACGCTTCCGCTGCTCCTGCTGATCTTCGGGCTCAACGAGACGCCGAAGATCCTGTCCGTCGCCGTCACCGTCTTCTTCGTCCTCCAGATCAACACCCTGGCCGGGGTCCGGCAGATCGACCCGCGGCTGCTGGAGTCCGCCCGCTCCTACGGTGCTTCGGGGCTGCGCATGCTGCGGTTCGTGCTGCTGCCGGGGGCGCTGCCGGGCATCCTGGCGGGGCTGCGGACGGCGGCGGGGCTGGGGGTGGTGGTCGTGGTGGCGGTCGAGTTCGTGGCGTCCGAGAGCGGGCTCGGCTATCTGATCTGGAACTCGTGGACGCTGTTCCAGCCCGACCGGATGTATGTGGGCCTGGCCGCGGTCGCGGCGCTCGGGTCCCTGTTCTCCGGTGCGGTGTCCCTCGCCGGGAGATGGGCGATGCCGTGGCTGCGGGCCGCCGGACGCTGAGCGCGGCGGACACGGTGTGTCCCTCCCGGCCCCACCCCCGTGCCGTCTGCCGAAAGGACCGTGCCGTGCGCCCGTACAGCCGTCGTCTCGTCCGTCTCGCGCTGGCCGCCGTGCTCGCGCTGCTCGCCGCCTGCCGGGGCGGTCCGGGCAGGGCGGGGGCGGACGGCACGGTCACGGTGCGGGTCGCGCACGTTCCGGCGGTGGCGTTCGCGCCGCTGTATCTCGCCGAGGCCAAGGGGTACTTCGCGCGGCGGGGCCTCACCGTCGTCCTGCAGAAGGTGAAGACCGGGCAGGACGCGGTGCCGCTGGCGGCCGCCGGCCGGGTGGACGCGGTCGTCGCGGGTTTCTCCGCCGGGCTGTTCAACGCGGCGGCCGGGGGCCTCGCGGTGAAGGTGGCCGCGTCGATGGGCTCCGCCACCGGGGAGCGCCCCTACGCCACCGCGGTGGAGGTCGCGCGGCGGCTGCTGGACGCCGGGCGGGTCAGGCGGCCGGCCGACCTGAAGGGGCGCACGATCGCGGTGGCGGGCGGCGCGGGCGCGGCGGGCGGCTACCAGCTGGCGGCCGCGCTCCGCCCCTCGGGGCTGACGCTCAGGGACGTCCACATCGTCAACGTCGACTTCGCCGACATGCGGTCCGCCCTCGTCAACGGCGCGGCGGACGCGGCGGTGCCGACGTCCCCGTTCACCACCGTCGTGGAGCGGACCGGGGTGGCCGCACCGGTCGCGGTGCCGCCCAAGGGCACCACCGCGGCCGGTGTGGTGTTCGGCGCCGCCTTCGCGCGCGGCCCGGCGGCGGAGAAGTTCCTCACCGCGTTGCGCGCGGCCGCCGCCGACCTGCGGAGGGACGGGACGCACACGCCGGAGACGGTCCGGGTGCTGGCCGACGCGACCGACCAGACACCCGAGGACCTGCGCGGCGCCCCGTCCTACTCCTGGGA
The DNA here is from genome assembly GCF_059553635.1 of Candidatus Streptomyces philanthi. Classification (NCBI taxonomy): domain Bacteria; kingdom Bacillati; phylum Actinomycetota; class Actinomycetes; order Kitasatosporales; family Streptomycetaceae; genus Streptomyces; species Candidatus Streptomyces philanthi. The sequence continues at coordinate 1,791 of NZ_JCANQV010000453.1, read as the reverse complement.
CGCGCGGCTCACGCCCGACACCGCCCAGTTGACGGCGCAGCAGCGTGCCTACCGCGACGCCGGGCTGCTCACCGGGACCCCGGTGCCGGTCGCCGCGCTGCTGCGCTGACCGCGGGGGTTGCGGGCGAGCGGGACGAGGACGCGGTCGAGGGCCGCGTCCGGCAGCAGGCGGGAGAGGACGGCGGCCGAGCGGGCGTCGGGGCCGACGCAGTAGCGGGGGCGGGGCCGCGCGGTGGTCAGCACCCGGTGGATGCCGCGCGCGTAGTCCGCCGGCTGGGTGCGGCTGGCGTGGGCGCGCTGCTCGTTGCGCTGGAGCAGGCGCTCGAACGCCGGACGGTAGAGGTCGGCGAGGTCGGCGGGCACCTGGTCGAGGACGCCGTCGCCGACCGAGCGGACCTTGGTCCAGATCGGCGTGTTGACCGCGCCGGGCTGGACGACGCTGACGCTGACGCCCTGCGGCTTCAGTTCCCGGCGGAGGGCGTCGCTGAGCCCCTCCTTGGCGAACTGCCCGGTGGCGTACGCGCCGAGGAACGGCGCGGCTATCTTGCCGAGGCCGGAGCTGACGTTGATGATCCGTCCGCCGGCCCGGCGCAGCAGCGGCAGGAACGCCTGGGCCGTGGCGAGCGCGCCGACGACGTTGATGTCGAGCTGGCGGCGCAGTTCGGCCGGCGGGACGCATTCGAGGGGGGCCGAGACGCAGGTGCCGGCGTTGTTGACCAGTCCCCACAGTCCGGCGTCGCCCACCGCCTCGGCGACCTCGGTGGCCGCGGCGGCGATCGATTCCTCGTCGGTGATGTCGAGGCGGACCGGCAGCAGGCGGGTGGAGGTGGCGTCGGCGAGCAGCTTCTCGCCGGCCTCGGCGCTGCGGACGCCCGCGAAGACGCGGAAGCCGGTGCGCTCCAGGTGGAGGGCGCAGGCGCGGCCGAGGCCGGAGGAGGCGCCGGTGATGACGACGGCGCGGCCGTTCGGGGACAGGGACGGTGCGGAGTACGGGGTCGGCACGGGGGTTTCTCCTTGAGGGTTGTGTGGTGCGGTGGTCAGGGGTGGTGCGTGAGGTGTGCGGGCGGGGTGTCCGGGGCCTTGGCGGCCGCGGGGGCGCCCGGGTCGGTGGTGTGCTGGTCCGGTGGTGCGGCGGTCTCCTCGTCGGCGAGGGCCGTGAGGAGGGTCCGGACGGCGGTGTCGGCGATGCCGTGCGCCCGGGGGGTGCTCACCGCGTCCTCGACGTAACCGAAGTTCCAGGCGAGTCGGCCGTGGCAGGTGAGGGCGGTGGCGACGAGGAGCCCGGTCACCGAGATGCCCGCGACGAACTGGGTGCCGCTGATGTTCCAGGGGCCCATGCGGTCGGGGAAGTCGTGGTGGCCGAGGTTGGACAGGCAGAGGTTGATCGGCCCGTCCTCGTCCATGAACCGCATGAACGGTTCGCTGTCCCCCATGCCTTGGGGACCCGAGACGCGCAGCAGGTTGACCATGGCCAGGTGGTCCTCGCGGGCGCGGCGGCGGACGAGGTCGCGGGAGACGGAGCTGGCCATGGGCCACAGGGAACCTCCGGGACGGTAGGGGACGTAGCTGGGCACCGTGGCCGCGTAGGTGCCGGCGTCCTCGGGGGACACCGGGGGCTCCAGCGCGGCACGGAAGTCGATGGGGCTGCCGAGCGAGAAGTGGGCGGGCCCGGTGGTGTCCGCGTCCCGGGCGACGGCGGTGACCAGGGCGGCGGCGAGGGCGCCGTGGACGGTGGTGCCGTGGCGCTTGCACGCCCGCTGCAAGGCGGCGACCCGGTCGGCGGTGAGCGTG
>NZ_JCANQV010000452.1:0-3330 GCF_059553635.1 Candidatus Streptomyces philanthi | reverse complement strand
GCGGCGTGGCCGACGGCGGTTCCGGGGACGGCGGTCAGGACCAGTGCGGCGGCACCGGCGGCCGCGATGCCGGCGGCGGACAGCTTCTGCGTCCGGTTCAGCCGGCCGAGTCCGGGGATGACGTGCTGAGGCATGGCGAGGTTGACCTTCCGAATGAGGGACGTCGCAGGACGCCGTGGAGTGGCGGAGAACGCCGAGATGAGGTACGGCGCCGAGCGACGGGAGACATTCTTAGCGGCCGGAAATTCGCCGGGCAAAGCTGTGACGTACGATCCGGGTTAGTGGGAATACACGGGCGGGGCGGTGCGTCAACCGCTCACATCGCCTTTATCCAGCGACTAACCCGGATCGTAGGTGACCTGCGCCCTATGCGCGGGGTCACACGGGGCAGAGGTTTATCTCGCGGAGCGTGATTGCTTCTGCACACTTCGCGGGACGTTCGCGGAGGCTCAGACCTCGACCATCACCTGGTCAAGGGACTTTCGGATCAAATCGGGCACTTCGCACTCCGGGGCGGGGTAGCCCACGGGGATCACCGCGAACGCCTTCTCGTTCACCGGCCGCCGCAGCACCTCCTGGAGGAACCGCATCGGACTCGGCGTGTGCACCAGCGCCGCGAGACCCGACAGATGCAGCGCGGTCAACAGCATGCCGACCGCGATCCCCACCGACTCGCCCACGTAGTAGTGCTTGCGCCTGCTGTCGTCCGGCCCCAGCCAGTACCGCTGCTCGAAGACGACGATCAGGTAGGGGGCGTCGGTCAGGTGCGGCTTCACCTCGTCCGTGCCCAGCGGTCGCAGCGCCGCCAGCCACTCCTCGCCCAGCCGCCCCTCGTAGGAGATCCGTTCCTCCTCCTCGGCCGCCTCCCGGATGGCGCGCCGCACCTGAGGGTCCTTGACCAGGACGAACGTCCACGGCTGCTGATGTGCCCCGGACGGCGCGGTCGCCGCGCAGGCGATGGCGTCCCGCACCACCTGCTCCGGCACCGGGTCCGCCGAGAACCGCCGGACCGTCCGCCGCTCGCCCATCCGCTCCCGTAACGCCGCGGCACGCTCCAGCGAGACCGCGGCCGGCATCTGCTCGGGGCGGTACGGCACCGGCCGGTAGGGCTCTCCGTGCGTCGGTGTCCATCTCCTTGTCGTATCCGTCATGCACCTGAGTCTGGGGCGCCCGGCGGCCGGGGGAGGGGAAGATCGCGGAATTCGCGGGCCGTACGCCGCATCGATGTCCCGTTCCATGGGGTACGCCACTGCTTGTCCCTATATAAGAGGACACATGCACATTCATTCCTCGTGTTCAGGGCGAGGGAAGACCCCCGACCAGGGCCGTACGCCCTAGGCCCGCCGACCGAGCACGGGCGCGCCGGTGGACCGATACGGGCAGGTCGGCGCGCCGGTACCGTGAAGCCATGACCAATGGACCGGGAGCCGGGATCCCCGCCGTGAGCACCGCGATCCTGGCGATGAGCAGGCACCTGGAGGTGCGCGACGTCCTCAAGACGATCGTCGCCTCGGCACGGGAACTGCTCGACGCCGAGTACGCCGCCCTGGGCGTGCCCGACGATCACGGAGGGTTCGCCCAGTTCGTGGTGGACGGCGTCAGCGAGGAGCAGTGGCGCGCCATCGGCCCGCTGCCCCGCCAGCACGGCATCCTCGCCGCGATGCTGCACAACGCGACCCCCGAGCGCCTCGCCGACGTCCGCGCCGACCCCCGCTTCGGCGGCTGGCCCGACGCCCACCCGGACATGTCCGACTTCATCGGCCTGCCCGTCGCCGACGGCGACGAGATCCTCGGCGCCCTCTTCCTCGCCAACAAACGCTGCCCCAGACCGGAGGGCGGCTGCGGCTTCACCGAGGAGGACGAACGGCTGCTCGGCATACTCGCCCAGCATGCCGCCATCGCCCTCACCAACGCCCGGCTCTACGAGCGCAGCCGCGAGCTGACCATCGCCGGGGAACGCGCCCGGCTCGCCCACGAACTGCACGACGCGGTCTCCCAGAAACTGTTCTCGCTCCGGCTCACCGCCCAGGCCAGCGCCGCCCTCGTCGACCGCGACCCGGCCCGCGCCAAGGACGAACTCCACCAGGTCGCCGCGCTGGCCGCCGAGGCCGCCGACGAACTGCGCGCCGCCGTCGTGGAGCTGCGGCCCGCCGCCCTCGACGAGGACGGGCTGGTCGCCACCCTGCGCTCCCAGGCCCAGGTCCTCGACCGCGCCCACGCCGCCCGCGTCACCTTCGAGGCCCGCGGCGTGCGCGCCCTGCCCGCCTCCCAGGAAGAGGCGCTGCTGCGCGTCGCCCAGGAGGCCCTGCACAACGCCCTGCGCCACTCCGGCGCCGAACGGGTCGAGGTCACCCTCGCCCGGCACGGCCAGGGCGCGCTGCTGCGCGTCGCCGACGACGGACGCGGCTTCGACACCCGAGCCGTCCGCCGCGCCGGCCGCCACCTCGGACTGGTCTCGATGCGGGACCGGGCCGGCGGCGTCGGAGGCCGCCTCACCGTGGAATCGGAGCCCGGCAAGGGCACCGCAGTCGAGATGGAGGTACCCGGTGGCTGACCGGGAAACGGGCGGCACCGCCCGCACACCGCAGGGCGGCGGGCCCATCCGCGTCCTCCTCGTCGACGACCACCAGGTCGTCCGGCGCGGCCTGCGGACGTTCCTGGAGGTCCAGGACGACATCGAGGTCGTCGGTGAGGCGTCCGACGGCGCCGAGGGCATCGCCGCCGCCGAACGCCTGCGCCCCGACGTCATCCTGATGGACGTCAAGATGCCCGGCACGGACGGCATCGCCGCGCTGCGCACCCTCCGCGAACAGGACAGCACCGCACGGGTGCTCGTCGTCACCAGCTTCACCGAACAGCGCACCGTCGTCCCCGCCCTGCGCGCGGGCGCCGCCGGCTACGTCTACAAGGACATCGACCCCGACGCGCTGGCCGGCGCCATCCGCTCCGTGCACGCCGGACACGTCCTCCTCCAGCCCGAGGTGGCCGGCGCCCTGATCTCCCAGGACGAGGGCGGCAACGGCCAGGGCCGCGGCACCACGCTCACCGAGCGGGAACGCGAGGTGCTCGCCCTGATCGCGGACGGGCGCTCCAACCGCGAGATCGCCCGCACCCTGGTCCTGTCCGAGAAGACGGTCAAGACCCATGTGTCCAACATCCTGATGAAACTGGACCTCGCGGACCGCACCCAGGCCGCCCTCTGGGCCGTCCGCCACGGCATCGGGGCATGACGGACGGACCGGCGGCGGGCCCTCACCCGCCCGGGTGAGGGCCCGCGCCTCACCCCCGCCTCTCCCGTTCCTCCACCGCCGCGTTGTACGCCGCCACCTG
>NZ_JCANQV010000451.1:0-3391 GCF_059553635.1 Candidatus Streptomyces philanthi | reverse complement strand
ACTACGAGGTGTTCCGCCGGCTGCCGGACGGCGGCCGCCGGTTCCTCGGCGGCACCTGCGGGACGGCGTTCCATGTGGCCGGGCTGCGCCGCGAGGCGGGCGAGACGGCGGCCGTCCTCGACGTCCGTGCCGTCGGCGAACTGTTCACCTCCTCACAACCGGCCGTGATACGGCACCCCTGGTGACCGACCGGCCCCCGGACCTCCCCTCCGTCCCCCTTCTTCTTCCGCCCACACCGAACAACGGAGCACAGCCATGCATGACGACCGCGCCCTGATCGAAGGCCGCCTGCGCCGGGTCCTGGACGAGCGCATCCGGCCCGCCGTCTATCCCGAGTCCGTTCCCCTCACGGTCGCGGCCTGGGTCGCGCCGGGCGAGCCGGTCCCCGTCGAGGAGGGCCTGTCGGCCCCGCACACCCCGGTGGCGGTGGGCGACGCCTGGGGCGCGCCCTGGGGGACGACCTGGTTCAAGGTGACCGGCGAGGTGCCGAAGGAGTGGGCGGGGCGGACCGTGGAGGCCGTCCTGGACCTCGGGTTCGACGAGCGGATGCCGGGCTTCCAGTGCGAGGCGCTCGTCTACACGCCGGACGGCAGCCCGGTCAAGGGCCTCAACCCGCGCAACCAGTGGGTGCGGGTCGGGGCCCCGGTGAGCGGTGGTGAGCGTGTCGAGTGGCATCTGGAGGCCGCGTCGAACCCGGTCATCCTCGACGTCCACCCGTTCCTGCCGACGCGGCTCGGCGACAAGGAGACGGCGGGCAGCGAGCCGCAGTACCGGCTGGCGCGGATGGACCTGGCGGTGTTCGACACCACGGTGTGGGAGCTGGTCCAGGACATGGAGGTGCTCGGCGAGATGATGGCCGAGCTGCCGGTGGACACGCCGCGGCGCTGGGAGGTGCTGCGGGCGCTGGGCCGCGCCCTGGACGTGATCGACCTCCAGGACGTCAACGGGACGGCGGGCGCCGCGCGGGACGAGCTGCGCGAGGTGCTGGCCGCGCCGGCGTCGGCCTCCGCGCACCGGATCAGCGCCGTGGGGCACGCGCACATCGACTCGGCGTGGCTGTGGCCGCTGCGCGAGACGGTCCGCAAGGTCGCCCGGACGACGTCGAACATGACGGCGCTGCTGGCGGACGAGCCCGAGTTCGTCTTCGCGATGTCCCAGGCCCAGCAGTTCGCCTGGATCAAGGAGCACCGCCCCGAGGTGTACGCCAAGGTGAAGGCGGCGGTCGCACAGGGCCGTTTCGTGCCCGCGGGCGGGATGTGGGTGGAGTCCGACACCAACATGCCCGGCTCGGAGGCGATGGCGCGGCAGTTCGTCCACGGGCGGCGGTTCTTCCTGGAGGAGTTCGGGATCGAGAACGAGGAGGTGTGGCTGCCGGACACCTTCGGGTTCGCCGCGGGCCTCCCGCAGATCATCAAGGCGGCGGGCGCCAAGTGGCTGCTGACGCAGAAGATCTCCTGGAGCCGCACCAACTCGTTCCCGCACCACACCTTCCGCTGGGAGGGCATCGACGGGACCCGGATCTTCACCCACTTCCCGCCGGTGGACTCCTACAACTGCCAGATGTCGGGCGCGGAGCTGGCGCACGCGGCGCGGAACTTCAAGGAGAAGGGCGTGGCGCGGCACTCCCTCGCCCCGACAGGCTGGGGCGACGGGGGCGGCGGCACCACCCGCGAGATGATCGCCAAGGCACGCCGGGTGCGTGACCTGGACGGTTCGCCGGTCGTGGAGTGGGAGAAGCCCGCCGACTTCTTCGCGAAGGCACAGGCGGAGCACCCCAAGGCGCCGGTGTGGGTGGGTGAGCTGTACCTGGAGCTGCACCGGGGGACGCTCACCAGCCAGGCGAGGACCAAGCGCGGCAACCGGCGCAGCGAGCACCTGCTGCGGGAGGCGGAGCTGTGGGCGGCGACCGCGGCGGTCGCGGCCGGGCACCCGTACCCGTACGAGGAGCTGGACCGGATCTGGAAGACGGTGCTGCTGCACCAGTTCCACGACATCCTGCCCGGCTCGTCCATCGCCTGGGTGCACCGTGAGGCGGAGAAGACGTACGGGCGGGTCGCCGAGGAGCTGGAGTCGGTCATCGGGGGCGCGCTGTCCACCCTCACGGCCGGTGACGGGGGCGCGGGTGAGCTGGTGGTGAACTCGGCGCCGCACACCCGGTCCGGGGTCGCGGCCGGGGCCGTCGCGCCGGCGGTGTCCGGCGGGGAACCGGTGACGGCGGTGCCGCGCGAGGGGGGCGGTTTCCTCCTCGGCAACGGTCTGCTGCGGATCGAGGTCGACGCGCGGGGCCTGCTGGTGTCGGTGTACGACGTGGCGGCCGGGCGGGAGACCCTCGCGCCGGGCGCCGCGGGGAACCTGCTCCAGGTCCACCCGGACTTCCCGAACATGTGGGACGCCTGGGACGTCGACGAGTTCTACCGCAATGTCGTCACCGATCTGACCGAGGCGGACGAGGTGACGCTCGCCGAGGCGTCCGAGGACACGGCGGTGGTCCGGGTCGCCCGCGGCTTCGGTGACTCGCGGGTCGTCCAGACGCTGACGGTGACGCGCGGTGAGCGCCGGATCGACATCGGCACCGAGGTCGACTGGCACGAGACGGAGAAGTTCCTCAAGGCCGCGTTCCCGCTGGACGTGCACGCCGAACGGTACGCGGCGGAGACCCAGTTCGGGCACCTGTACCGGCCCACGCACACCAACACCAGCTGGGAGGCGGCCAAGTTCGAGGCGTGCGCGCACCGCTTCGTGCACCTGGAGGAGCCGGGCTGGGGCGTCGCCCTGGTCAACGACGCCACCTACGGGCACGACGTCACCCGCACGGTCCGCGACGAGGGCGACGGCGGCACCACCACGACCGTGCGGCTGTCGCTGCTGCGCGCGCCGCGCTTCCCCGACCCGGAGACCGACCAGGGCCTGCACGTCTTCCGCTACGCCCTGGTGCCCGGCGCCACGCTGGGCGACGCGGTGCGCGAGGGCTACCGCGTCAACCTGCCCGAGCGCCGGGTGCCGGCCGGTGACGCGGTCGCGCCGCTGGTCACGGTCGACAACGACGCGACGGTGGTGACGGCGGTCAAGCTCGCCGACGACCGCAGCGGCGATGTGGTCGTCCGGCTCCACGAGGCGCACGGCGGGCGGGCCGTCACGACCCTCACCCCCGCCTTCGAGGCGGCCGAGGTGTACGCCACCGACCTGCTGGAGCGGCCGGTGGACGACGGTCCGGCGCTGGAGCGGGACGGCCGGGCGGTGCGTCTGGCGCTGCGCCCGTTCCAGATCGTCACGCTGCGGCTGCGCCGCGCGGACGCCTGACGCGGGGTGACGTCGGGCCGGTCCCCGGTCAGCCGCCGGGGCCCGGCCACGCCCACGGTTCGGGCGGGCGGGCCCCGGGGTCGCGGCAGGT
>NZ_JCANQV010000450.1:0-3398 GCF_059553635.1 Candidatus Streptomyces philanthi | reverse complement strand
ACCGCCACCGCTCACACCACCGCCCTGGCCCACGCGCTCGCCGCCGCCGAGCGCGGCTACGCCGTCATCCCCCTGAGCCGTACGAAACTCCCGGCCATCCGCTCCCCGCACCGCGACCACCTGGAGGACCCACCCTGCCGCGGCGCCTGCGGCCGCCCGGGACACGGTGTGCACGACGCGACCACCGACCCGTTCACCGTCCGGCGCCTCTTCGCCACCGCCCCCTGGGCCACGGGGTACGGCATCGCCTGCGGCCTGCCCCCGCACCACCTCATCGGCGTCGACCTCGACACCAAGAACGGCACCGACAGCCTCACCGCCCTCACATTGCTCGCCGCGCAGCACCACTTCCCGCTGCCCCCGACCGTCACAGTGCTCACCCCGAGCGGCGGCCGTCACCTCTGGTTCACCGGACCGCCGTCCCCACGCGTCCCCAACTCCGTCGGACGCCTCGCCCCGGGCATCGACATCCGCGGCTTCGGCGGCTACCTGGTAGGGCCCGGCTCCCTCACCCTCCGCGGCCGCTATGTCCTCGCGCCCGGCTCGCCCCGCACGCCCGCACCCGCGCCCCGCGCACTCCTGGACCTCCTCGCGCCACCGGCGCACACCCCCAGCCCGAGCGACCACCCGCACCCCGCTTCGGCCCTCGTACGCTTCGTCCACACCGCCCCCAGGGGCCAGCGCAACGCCCGCCTCTTCTGGGCCGCCTGCCGCGCCTACGAATCCGGCCTCGGCGACGAACTGACCACCGCCCTCACCGAAGCCGCCCGCCACACCGGCCTCACCACCCACGAGGCCCACACCACCCTCGCCTCAGCGGCCCGCCACACGGTGGCGAGGGAGGGCGGGGGCGGTGCGTAGGGCGGGTGGTGTGGGGGTGGAGTGGGACGGATGGAGCGGTAGCGCGGGCCCTGGGACGTGTGGGTGGGGAGACCGGCTGGGGTGGTGAGGCCGGTGCGGCCCGCAGGGCGTTCCGCACCCGCGCCGACCGCGACGGCGGTCGTGACCGCGCCGGTACGCCCCTCGGCGCCCCAGCACCGCTCACCCCGCCTTCCGCACCTCGATCAAAAACCGTGCCGAATGTGCCACGAACGGTCCCTCGTGCCGGATCAGCGCGTCCAGTTCCCGCAGCCGGTCCCGGTACCGCTCAACGGTGAACCCGGGAACCATCCAGATCACCTTCCGCAGGAAATAGATCACCGCCCCGACATCGAAGAACTCGATCCGCAACCTCTCCGACCGCAGATCGACAACATCGAGCCCGGCCTCCTCGGCCGCGCGCCGCGCGTCCTCGGGATGGCGGGCCCGCCGCACGTCCTCCGGCTGCGGCCCGAGGAAGTACTCGACGAGTTCGAACACGCTGGCCGGCCCGACCTGCTGGGAGAAGTACATACCGCCGGGCCGCAGCACCCGCGCGATCTCCGACCACCACACGGTCACCGGATGACGGCTGGTGACCAGGTCGAACGCGCCGTCGGCGAACGGCAGCGGCGGCTCGTCCGCATCCGCCACCACCACGGCGCCGAGCGGGTGCAGCAGTGCGGTCGCCTTCGCGACATTCGGCGGCCAGGACTCGGTCGCCACCATCGCGGGCGGCAGCTTCGCCGCCTCGGCCAGCACCTCCCCGCCGCCCGTCTGGATGTCCAGCGCGGCCGACGCGCGCCCCAGCCGTTCACTCATGCCTCGCTGGTATCCCCACGAGGGACGATCCTCCGTCGCCCGTCCCTCCAGCCACGAGAAGTCCCAGCCCTCCACCGACACCGCGGCGGCCTCGTCCACCAGTTCCTCAAATCCGCGCATCACGCCCCCACTGTTCCCCCGAGGGCCCGCGGCATCAACCGGATAACCGGGGGCCCGGTGTTGCCCGGACCCCCGGTCCGCGCACCCCGACACCGGCCGTCACCGCCGTCCCGTACGCCCCGAACGTGCCCGCACGCACCGACACGTCGCATACGGACGTGTACGAACGTGTCACGAACAGGTCGTGCCCTCCGCCGGCACTTTTCCCTCCAGGAGATAGCCGTCGATCGTCCTCTTCAGACAGGGATTGCCCGTGACGTAGCCGCCGTGGCCTTCGCCCCGCAGCGTGACATTGACGCCGACGCCCTTGCCGAGCCGCGCGGCCATCTTGCGCGCACCCTCGTACGGGGTGGCCGGATCGCCGGTCGCCCCGACGACCACGATCGGTTCCGCGCCCTCGGCGGACACCTCCGGCCCGTCGGTCTTGCCCTGCACGGGCCACCCGGAGCAGGAGAGCAGCTGCCAGGCCGTGAACTCGCCGAAGACCGGCGACAGCTTGCGGAATTCCGGCATCCTGGCGCGTACGTCCTTCTCCGTGTAGCGCTGTCGGTCGTCGACGCAGTTGATGGCCCGGCCCGCGGCGTCCGCGTTGGTGTAGCGCCCCTGGGGGTCACGCCCCCGATAGCCGTCGGCGAGCCGCCCGAGCGTCGTACCGTCGCCGTTCTCCATGGCCGCGGTGAGCGCCTGTGACAGCACGGGCCAGGCTTCCTTGCTGTACAGAGCCGCAACAATGCCCGTAGTGGCCATGTTCTGGTCGAGCTTTCGACCGTTCCCGATCGGCAACGGATGCTGATCGAGCCGTTCCAGAAAATCGCTGATCTTCTTCGTGCCCTCGGCGCCACCACGGCCCGTCGGACAGCTGCCGCCCTTCTGCCCGGCGCAGTCCTTCATGTAGTTCTCCAGCGCCCGCTGGAAACCCTTCGCCTGCCCGAGGACACTCTGGAACGGATCGGCGGTAGGGTCGACCACCGCGTCCAGCACCACGCGACCGACACGCTTCGGGAAGAGATGCGCGTACACACCGCCGAGTTCGCTGCCGTAGCTCATGCCGAAGTAGTGGAGCTTGTCGTCCCCGAGGACCTGACGCAGGAGGTCCATGTCCCGCGCGGTACTCACCGTGTCCACATACGGCAGAATCCGACCGGAGTTACGCGCACACGCGGCCACATACTTATCGTTCGCGGCCTTGAGCGCCTTCACCTCGGCAGCATTGTCCGGAGTGCCATCAACGGCATAGTAAGCGTCCGCCTCCTTGTCACCGAGACACTTCACTCCCGCGCTCTCCCCGACTCCCCGGGGATCGAAACTCACCAGGTCGTAACGGGAATTCAGCGTCGTGTACTCCTTGGTGAGCGCCGGCAGCGTTCCGACACCCGACGCCCCGGGGCCGCCGAAGTTGAAAAGCAACGAACCGACACGCCGCTTCCCGTCCTTGGCCGTGGCCCGTATCAGCGCCACATCGATGGTCTCCCCACCCGGCTCGGCGTAGTCACGCGGCGCCTTGAGCGTCGCACACTCCCATCCCCGCCCCGGCGCCTCCCCACCCCCTTGCGCCACAGAAGGCGGCGGACACACCCGCCACTCCAGCCTCTGCCCAG
>NZ_JCANQV010000449.1:0-3413 GCF_059553635.1 Candidatus Streptomyces philanthi | reverse complement strand
CCCGTACCAGGACCACCGGGCGCCGCACCGGCACCCGTTCCACCGCCGACGCCGAAGGCGCCGCCGCGCTGTCCGTCCCGCCCGTCAAGAGTCATCGCCGAGGCCCCCGAACGCCGTCACACCGGAACACCGCGCAAGCGTGCCACACCGGGGCCGCCCGCTCGGGCCATGGGCCAGGACTCCACCCATCCGGGGCGCATACCCGCACCACGTCCCCGGCCTTCACTCGAACGAGGGAGCGGGACGCCCGGCAGCGGTCGCGCCCGGCGCCGCCCTCCACGAGGACGGCCCGGACCGCGCCGGGCGCCGGGGCTCAGCCGGCGGAGTGCGCCCGCAGCCCCTCCAGCAGGATCTCCAGCAGCCGCGCGGAAGCGGCCTGCTGGTGCCCGGGGTCGGGCAGCGCGGGCGCACCCGTGGCGATCACCAGGAGCACATCGCCCACGGTCACCTCGGGCCGCAGCTTCCCCGCGGACCGGGCGCGCGCCACGAGCCGTCCCACGACCTCCAGCAGCGCCTGCGCGCCCCCGGCTTCCTCACCAGCGGCCTCCGCGGCCGCCCCGTCCGCCGGTTCGGCACGCTCCGCGGCCTCTCGGGAATCGGCCGAAAGTGATGCCGTACCCCCCGCTGCCCACTGCGCGGCCTCCGCCCCCGGGGCGGGCCGCTGCTGCGGCACCCGCGCCGCCGGGGACGCCTCCTCCGCCGGTCCGGCCGCCCCGTCCGCGCCCACCCGCAGCACGCTCGGCGGCAGCAGCCGCCCGGCGCCCGAGGCGACCGAGGTACGCAGGAAGCGCGCGAGCGCCGCCCAGGGGTCTTCCTCCTGGCCGAGCGCCGCCCGCGCCTGCTCCGTGAGCCGCGCGGTCTCCTCCTCCGCTATCCGGCGGACGAGGACGTCCTTGCTGGGGAAGCGGCGGTAGACCGTGCCGACGCCGACCCGGGCGCGGCGCGCGACGTCCTCCATCGGCGCGCCGTACCCCAGTTCGCCGAAGACCTCCCGCGCGGCGCGCAGGACGTGTTCCAGGTTGCGCTGGGCGTCCACGCGCAGCGGCGTACTGCGCCCGCCCGGTCCGGAGCCCGCGCCCCGTGCGCCGTCCTTCGCGGCGGTGCGCCCGCCGTCCGTGTTCGTGCCGTCGCCGGTGTGCGTCGTGGTGACGGTGGCCGGCCAATGAGTGCCCTGTGAATGCATATGTGATCCCCCGGTCATGACGTCTCCCCCCGGAGACTCCCCGCCCTGACGGTGGTGGTGACCGGATGAGAACGGTCACCCCAACGGAATACGAACATAGTTGAGCTCAGGTCAAGAATGAAGGGGGCGGTTCCGCGCCGCTCGCCCCCCGTTCGGAGTAGGGCGCCGACACGTTTCCTCCGCGTTCCCTTCCCGCGTCCGCCATCCACCATCTGACCTGCGCACCTCGCCCTCCGCCCGCGGAATTCACGCCTCCGCCCCACCGTGCCACCCGCCCGCGGGTTTCGCCCGGCCTGTGGACAAAGCCCGGTCGGAGGTGCGTCATGGAACACAGTGCCGCGCCGCCCGGGACGCGGCATCCCGAGGGCCGCCGTGCCGCCGGCCGGCCACCGGGCGGTGCCACCCGGGCTCGTCGAGCACGCGAGGAGCACCTCTGTGATGGCTGGGTCATCCCCCGACGTGACGCGCGTCCTGGTGGTCGGCGGCGGCTACGTGGGCATGTTCACCGCCCTGCGCCTCCAACGGAAGCTCAGGCGGGAGCTGCGCCGGGGGAGCGCGGAGATCACCGTCGTCGACCCCGAGCCGTACATGACGTACCAGCCGTTCCTGCCCGAGGCCGCGGCCGGTTCCGTCTCCCCGCGCCATGTCGTCGTCCCGCTGCGCCGCGTCCTGCCGCACTGCCGCCTGATCATCGGCGAGGTCACAGCCCTCGACCACACGGCGCGTACGGCGACGGTGGAGACCCTGGCCGCCGAGGAGACCGGCACCGGACACCTCGAACTGCCCTACGACGAGGTGGTCCTCGCCCCCGGCTCCGTCTCCCGCACCCTCCCGGTCCCCGGTCTCGCCGAGTCCGGCATCGGCTTCAAGACCGTCGAGGAGGCCATCGGGCTGCGCAACCACGTCCTCGAACAGCTCGACATCGCCTCCTCCACCCGCGATGTGGAGGTCCGCGACGCGGCACTGACCTTCGTCTTCGTCGGCGGCGGCTACGCGGGCGTGGAGGCGCTCGCCGAACTGGAGGACATGGCGCGCTTCGCCGTCCGCTACTACCACAACATCGAGCCCGGCGACATGCGCTGGGTCCTCGTCGAGGCCACCGAACGCATCCTGCCCGAGGTCGGCGAGGAGCTGGGCCGCTACACCGTCCGCGAACTGCGCGCCCGCAACATCGACGTCCGCCTCGGCACCCGGCTGGAGTCCTGCGAGGACCGCACCGTCGTCCTCAGCGACGGCTCCCGCCTCCCCGCCCGCACCCTGGTGTGGACGGCCGGCGTCAAACCGCACCCGGTGGTCGCCGCCACCGGGCTGCCCCTCAACGACCACGGCCGCCTCACCTGCACCGCCGCCCTCCGGGTGGACGGCGTCGACCACGCCTGGGCGGCCGGCGACGCGGCCGCCGTCCCCGACCTGACGGCCGAGCCGCCCGCCGACCCGGACGCGCCGCCCGTGCTCTGCGCCCCCAACGCCCAGCACGCCGTACGGCAGTCCAAGGTCCTCGCCGCGAACCTCGCGGCGGCGGTGCGCGGCGGCCCGGTCACCGAGTACGCGCACAAGTACGCCGGCTCGGTCGCCACCCTGGGCCTCCACAAGGGCGTCGCCCATGTCTACGGCCGCAAGCTGAAGGGGTATCCCGCGTGGTTCATGCACCGCGCCTACCACCTCGGCCGGATGCCGACGTTCAACCGCAAGGCCAGAGTGCTCGCCGAGTGGGTCCTCGCCGGGATGTTCAAACGCGAGATCGTCTCGCTCGGCTCGCTGGAGAACCCGCGCGCCGAGTTCGAGCTCGCCGCCGGCACCGGACGGCACAACGAAGCCAGCTGAACCCCTGCGCACCACCCGGAACCACCGTTCCCAGGGCCACTTGACCACCGTCGTCCCCGGGAACGCCCGCCGGAGCGCACGGGGCGCGACCCGCCGCCACTGCGCCGCCCGGACGAACACGGAGCGCGGAACTCCGCCCGGACCCCCGGCGTCTGACGAATGTCAGACCGGTCGGTCACACTGGACGTGTGACCATGGGTGGGCTCGTATCTGCGAAGAGTGACAATCACGAGGATTGTGGACGTTTGCTGCATTCCACCAGAGGGCGCGGACACCGCCCCCAGCCGACCCCTCCCCAGCCCCCGGCCGGGAGGCCCCAGGCCGGCCTCCCGAGCCCGCGCGACGACGCGAAGTAAGAGGTAGCCCTCCGTGATCTTCACGCGCTGGAGCGCCAGGCTCCCCGGCA
>NZ_JCANQV010000448.1:0-3423 GCF_059553635.1 Candidatus Streptomyces philanthi | reverse complement strand
GCGGCCCCCGGGGCTGGAGAAGTCACGTCGCACAGAGTAGGCGCTGGCACTGACAACGGACGAAACGGCACGTATCCGCTCGGGGCAGGAGGCGCGCGTCGGCCGACACAGCAGTTTACGGGGTCGTGTGCGGTGCTCTTGCCGCAGGTCGGCGGCGGGGCGGGGCGGTCCGTGCCCGCCCCGGTTCACCGTCCGTCAGAAGGCGAAGAGGGCCATCACCGCGATGTTGCAGCCGAGGAGGATGCCGGCGGTGGGCAGTTGGGCCTTGATCGGTCCGTACTGGTCCTTCAGTTCCAGCAGGGCGGCGGGGACGATGTTGTAGTTGGCGGCCATGGGGGTCACCAGGGTGCCGCAGAAGCCGGCGAGCATGCCGAGGGCCAGGACGGCGGGGGCGTCACCGCCGTGCTGGACGATGAGGACGGGCCAGCCGACCGCCGCGGTCATCACCGGGAAGGCGGCGAAGGCGTTGCCCATGACGCAGGTGAAGAGGAACATGCCCGCGCAGTAGACGACGACGGCGACGAGGCGGGAGTCCTCGGGGAGCACGGCGGAGGCGAGTTCGCCGACCCGGTCGCCGACGCCGGAGACCTGGAAGAGGGAGCCGAGGGTGGCCAGCATCTGCGGCAGCAGCATCGCCCAGCCCATCGCCTCCAGCATCGAGCGGCCGGCGTGCACGGGCACCGAGAGCCGCTTCTCCCTCAGCATCACCATGGCGACGGCCAGTGCCGCGAGCGCGCCGATGCCCAGGCCCAGGATGGTCTCGCTGCCCTCCTGGAGGATCGGCCGGCCGCCGACGGTGAGGTGTTTGACGCCGACGGCGCAGGCCATGGCGACGACGGGGATGGTGAGCGCGGGGACGAACAGCCGGTTGCCCAGGCGGGCCGCGGAGGCGGCGCGTTCGGCGGGGGTGGTGGTGCGCGGGGTGCCGCGTCCGGTGCGTCCGAAGCCCGCGAGGGCGGCCATGACGAGGACGGCGGCGCCCAGCGGTTCGGCGGGGGCGCGGCCCTCGACCACCCAGCTGCTGTAGAGGAATCCGGCGCCGATCAGTCCCCAGAACGCGGCGGTGCCCAGGCGCTTGGGGTTGGTGCGGTCGGTGGCCATCTGGGCGGCCATCACCAGGAAGCTGAGTCCCACGAGCCAGTAGAACCACTCTGCCTTGATCACTTGGCGGTCTCCTTGACGGCGTTCTCGGCCCCGGCGGTGAGCAGTTCGCGTTCCAGGCGGCGGTCGAGGCGCAGCAGCCGCCAGCCGTGGACGGTGAAGGCGCACACCGCGGTGGGGACGGCCCACAGGGCGAGGTGGAGCGGCTCCAGGTGGGTGCCGTAGGTGGTGTTGACGAAGCCGGTGATCAGCAGGATCGAGCCGACGGCGAGGAAGACGTCCTCGCCGAAGAAGAGGCCGACGTTGTCGGCGCTCGCGGCGAACGACCTGATCCGCTCGCGGGTGCGGTCGGGCAGGGTGCCGTGGCGGCGTTCGGCGGCGCCTTCGGCCATGGGGACGGCGAGGGGGCGGACGGTCTGGGCGTGCCCGAAGACGTTGGTCAGCCCCACGGCCGCGCCGATCTGGCGCAGGCCCAGGTAGAGGGCGAGGAAGCGGCCCGTGGTGAGTCTGCCGAACCGTGCGACGAGGGCGCGGGCGCGCTCCTGGAGGCCGTGGCGTTCCAGGAGGCCGATGACCGGGAGGGTGATGGCGAAGATGGTCACCGCCCGGCTGTTCGCGAAGCCCTCGCCGAACGCGGCGAGGACCTTGCCGGGGCTGAGGCCGGCGAGCAGGCCGGTGGTGATGCCGGCCACGCCCACGACCAGGAGCGGGTTGCGTTTCGTGGCGAAGCCGATCACGACCACGAGCACGCCGAGGAGCACGATCATGGATCCGCCTTCCGCGTACGGGACCCCACGCGATCGTGAGGAGGAGAAGAGAGAGAAGAAGCGCAAGGAGCGCTGCGCGGAGGCTAGGCGATTGTTCAACGATCCGACAAGGGGTGCGGCGCTATTCCTCCTTCCCGCCGTCCCGCACCCCGGTGCGTCAGCCCTCGGCGATGCGCCGGGCGTACGCGCCCGACAGCTGGGCGCGCGAGTCCTCCAGATAGGACCGCAGCAGCCGCTCGGCCGCCTCGGACTCCTCGGCCTGGAGCGCCTCGACGATCTGCCGGTTGCGGGTCAGGTAGGGCGCGTGGAAGCGCCGCGGGTCGTCCATGACGTGGAAGACCAGCCGGAGCTCGGCGAGCACCCCGCGCATCAGCTCGTCGGTGCGCGGGCTGCCGGCCAGGGCGGCGATGCCCTGGTGGAAGCGGATGTTGGCGGTGGACAGGTCCTGCCAGGCCCGCTCCTCGGAGGCCGCCTCCCCGGCCCGTACGGCCGCCTCGACGGCGGCGACCCGCTCCCGCGCCGGCGCGTCGTAGGGCCCGGCCCCCAGGCCGCGCACCGCCGCGCACTCGACAATGGCGCGGACCCGGTAGATGTCGTCCAGGTCCTCGACCGTCACCAGGCGGACGAAGACGCCGCGATTGAGGCGGTGCACCAGCAGCCGTTCGCGGGTGAGCAGCCGGTACGCCTCGCGCAGGGTGTTGCGGGAGATGCCGAGGGCGCCGCAGATGCTCTCCTCCGAGAGCCGGGCGCCGGGCGGGAAGCAGCCCTGGGCGATGCGGTCGCGCAGGACGTCGGCGACCCGTTCCGCCGTGCTGGAGCGCCCCAGCAGGGCGCGGTCGTCCTCCAGCCCCGCGACCGTGGCCGGCCGCCGCCGGTCCCTGTCCGCCACTTCGCCGGCCATCGCGCTCCCCGCTCCCCGGTGTCGTCGTCCCGGGCCCCGCCGCCGCGTGCCCGTCCCCGGAAGTCAATCCCATGACGGGAGAACGAAACAACACAGCTCTTGTCGGATCGTTGAACAATCGCTTACGTTGACCGTCGACGCCGACCGGCCCGTGATGCCCACCGGGGAGCCGTCACGGGCACGGACCGGACGGCACCCCTCCGCGCCCCTCACCGGCCCGCCGCGCGCCCCACCGACCCCGACCCCTTGGAGCGCAGCCATGAGCGACGCGGTGAGCCCTCCCGTCATCGACCTCAACGCCGACCTCGGGGAAGGCTTCGGACGCTGGCGGCTCACCGACGACGACGCCCTGCTGTCCGTCGTCACCAGCGCCAACGTCGCCTGCGGCTTCCACGCCGGCGACCCGTCCACGATGCGCCGGGTCTGCGAAGTCGCCGCGGAGCGGGGCGTGGTCGTCGGCGCCCAGGTCTCCTACCGCGACCTCGCCGGCTTCGGCCGCCGCGCCATGGACGTCCCGCCCGGCGAACTCGCCGACGAGATCACCTACCAGATCGGCGCGCTGGACGTCTTCGCCCGCGCCGCCGGGACCCGCGTCGCCTACGTCAAACCGCACGGCGCCCTCTACAACCGCTGCGTCCACGACGAGGAGCAGGC
>NZ_JCANQV010000447.1:0-3424 GCF_059553635.1 Candidatus Streptomyces philanthi | reverse complement strand
GACGCGCGCAAGGCCAACCTCGCGGGCGAGTTCGGCGGCTACGCCATGGCCGAGGTGGCGCTCGCCGTCATCGACCTCGTCACCCTCACCATGGACTTCGACACCGGCGCCGACCACGAGGAGATCGTCGCCCGGGTACTGCCCCGCGTCGCCGCCCAGGCCCCCGCCCGCCCCGCCGCCGAACACGAGCGCGTCGCCCGCTGGGTGCTGGAGAACCTCATCAACGTCGGCAGCGTCGACCGCGGCTTCCGCGCCGTCTACGGCACCTTCGCCACCGACGGCACCTACGTCCGCCGCGACTACGACTTCAAGCTCGTCGAGGAGGTACCGGGCCCCGGCGGCGGCGTCTACCTCCGCACCACCGACGAGGCCGTCAACGTCCTCGTCGGCGCCCTCGACACCGACGTGACGAGCGCCCAGATCGCCGCCGAGGTCAAGCTGGAGGTGCTCGTCAGCCGCGGCCGGCTCGCCGACGCCCAGCTCGCCGCCGAACAGGCCCGCTACCGCACCGTCCAGTACGCCGAGACCCTGCGCAGGACCCTCGACGCCACCCGGCGCAACGTCCGCGCCGTCGACTGGCTCCGCGCCGTCCCCGACATGATCGCCGAAGCCCTCGACCACGTCGCCGAGCGCTACCGCCACGAGAACGCCATCCTCACCAACATCCGCCGGGCCCGCGACGAGGCCGAGGACCCCGAGAACAAGCGCCGCGCCGCCGAACTCGTCGACATCGTCAAGGACTGCATCCGCCGCCACACCCAGCTCCAGTCCCGCCTCCTGGAGGCCGGCCCCCTCTTCCGCGCCGAACAGGACCGGCAGGCGTTCGCCACCCCCTCCGCCCGCGCCGGACTCGACCTCTACGGCCAGCTCGTCGCCCCCCTGCTGCCGCTGCCCGCACAGGACGCCCTCCGCGTCACCGACGCCTTCTTCGCCCACGGCACCGGCCTGCGCACCCCCTGCGCCGTCCGCGTCGGCGACCTCGTCGAGATGCTGCTCACCCCGCCCCAGGAACGCGCGCACCTCGGCGCGGAGATGCCCGAACCGGACCTGGTCGCCACCCCCGACGACAGCCGCTTCAGCGAGGAGCAGCTCGACGCCGCCATGGCCCTGCTCGCCCTGCCCGCCGACGCGCCCCGCCGGCTGTCCGGACTGCTCGCCGAGGCCCGCGCGAGCGACCCCGACCTCCCCTACCTCGTCGCCCTGCTCGCCGTGCACGCCGCGAGCCCCCCGGTCGGCACCGCCTACCGCCAGGGCGAACAGCAGCTGCTGTTCGCCGTCGACGACGGCACCGAGCTGACCGACCCCGAGTTCGGCGGCGCCGACCTCATCGTCGGCACCGCCCTGCTCGACGCCGCCGGCATGGCCGCGGACCGCTCGGAGGCCACATGACCCCCACCGCCCGGCACCACCGCGCGACGGCACGGCGCGCGCGGCAGCAGGAGAAGACCGTGACCGCCCCCAGCAAGGAGCTTGTCCCGTGACCGAGTACGACGAGGCGCAGCGGCCCGACCCGGCGCCCGCCACCGACGACGCGGGCCGGCCCGTCCCCGAAGCCCCCGCGCCGGCCGCCACGGGCAGCGGCCACGTCACCCCGGCCGACGCCGCCGACGCCGCCCGCCTGGTCGCCTTCGGCCTCCAGCCCAAGCTGGCCCCGGCCCGTGACGCCGAGTACGGCGAACTGCTCCGCCGCCACCGCGACGACCCCGCCTTCGCCCGGCTCACCGACGCCGTCGCCGCCGGCCTCGGCCTCGTCGTCCTGGAGGTCTCCCCCCGCGCCGGCATGGCCGTCACCGCCGCCGAGGACTCCGTCTTCGCCGTCCGCATGGGCGACTACGCCCGCCGCGCCTCCACCGACTCCGCCGACCGCTTCCTGCACGGCCTGGCCCACCTCGCGGTCGCCGCCATGGCCTTCCCCCGCCCCGAGGACCTCGCCGACGACGGCTACATCGGCCGCATCACCGTCAACGGCGTCGACGCTTTCGTCCGCCAGGCGTGCCGCCGCCTGGAGGAACGCGCCACCGAGGACGGCGAGAACACCGACCCCGCCACCGGCGCCCCCGGCCTGGAGGCCGCCTGGCGGGTCTACGCGCGGCGCAGCGCCACCGGCGCCACCAAGGACGCCCGCCGCCTCGCCGGCTCCACCACCGGCATCATCGCCAAGGCCGTCACCTTCCTCGTCGACTCCGGCTTCCTCCAGCGCACCGGCGACGACGCCGGAGGCACCTACCGCACCACCGCCCGCTACCAGCTCCAGGTCCGCGACATGGCCGGCGGCGCCGCCATGGCCGAACTCCTGGAACTGGGCGTCGTCCCCGTCAGCGACGGCACCGCCACCCTGCTGCCCGGCGACGACTCCGACGCCCTCGACCTGGTCGCCGACGCCGGACTGCCCTTCCACTCCGCCTGACCGCACCGCCCCCACCGACCGACACGACAACGAGAGTCCGCCATGTACGAGCTGTCCCGGGTCCGCCTCTACTCCATCGGACCCGCCGGTGCCCGCTACGCCGACACCGTGCTTGACCTGCGCGGCGTCGGCGCGCCGGTCCCGCAACCGGCACCGGCCCAGGCGGACTTCTTCGAGGACGAACCGGTCGGCCCGCCGCGGCGCCCCGCGCCCGCCGGCGTCCTCTTCCTGGAGAACGGCGGCGGCAAGTCCGTCCTGCTCAAGCTGATCTTCTCGGTGATGCTGCCCGGCCACCGCAACACCCTCGGCGGCGCCAGCTCCGGCGTCCTGCGCAAGTTCCTGCTCGCCGAGGACTGCGGACACGTCGCCCTGGAGTGGCAGCACACCCTCACCGGCGAGAGCGTCGTCGTCGGCAAGGTCAGCGAATGGCGCGGCCGCCAGGTCTCCAACGACCCCCGCAAGTTCGCCGAGGCGTGGTACAGCTTCCGCCCCGGCCCCGGCATGAACCTCGACTCCCTCCCCGTCGCCGAGTCCACCGTCGTCCGGCCCCGCGGCGAGGACGGCGAGGGCTCCTCCGGCGCCCGGGGCCGCCGCCGCACGATGAAGGGCTTCCGCGACGCCCTCACCGACGCCGGGAAGAACTACCCCCACCTCGACGTCGTCTGGGAAGAGGTCCACGAACGCTGGAACGAGCACCTCGGCGACCTCGGCCTCGACCCCGAACTCTTCCGCTACCAGCGCGAGATGAACGCCGACGAGGGCGAGGCCGCCGGCCTCTTCGCCGTCAAGAACGACTCCGACTTCACCGACCTGCTGCTGCGGGCCGTCACCGACACCCGCGACACCGACGGCCTCGCCGACCTCGTCCACGGCTTCGCCCACAAGCTCGGCCGCCGCGCCGAACTCACCGCCGAACGTGACTTCACCGCCGGCTCCCTCGACCTCCTCACCAAGATCGCCGAGGCCGACGGGCGGCGCGCCCGCGCCCGCGAGGTCCACGCCGGCGCCGAACGCCGC
>NZ_JCANQV010000446.1:0-3430 GCF_059553635.1 Candidatus Streptomyces philanthi | reverse complement strand
CCCCTAAGCCCCCTCCTTCAGCACCCGCGTGATCAGCTTCGACTGCGCCTCGGTCAACCGGGGGTCCGCGCAGTACGCCGTCCGGTCGTCGACGGTGATCTGGTAGACGAAGCCGTCGGGGACGCCGACGGGGGGCTCGTCGTGGGTGTGGGTGAGGGCTTCTTCGGCGAGGGTGTGCCAGTCGGCGGCGTCGGACCGCGCCGAGGTGTCCACCTCGGCGCGGCGTTCGATGCCCGCGAAGCCACCGGTACGTCGGATGTGGATGCGCATGGGGGGATTTCTACCCCGTGACGCGCCGGTGGTCTCCTGTTACTGCGCTATTCGGTGCCGGTCACGCCCACCTGGGACCACGCCTTGGTGACGGCCTCGTGCTCGGCGCCGTCGCCGTAGCGGGCCTTGGCGGCCTCCAGGGTGAGCCGGGCGAAGTCGGCGAACTGGGCGTTCTTGGTGAGCTTGCCGCCGGTGAGCACGTCGTACCAGATCTGGCCCGCCTTCTCCCAGGCGTGCCCGCCCAGCGCGGTGGCGACCAGGTAGAAGGCGCGGTTGGGGATGCCGGAGTTGATGTGCACCCCGCCGTTGTCCTCCGCCGTGCGGACATAGCCGGCCATGCTGGCGGGCTGCGGGTCCTTGCCCAGGGCCGGGTCGTCGTACGCGGTGCCGGGCGCCTTCATCGAGCGCAGGGCCTTGCCGTTGACGTGCGGGGCGAGGAGGTCCGCGCCGATCAGCCAGTCGGCGTCGGCGGCGGTCTGGCCGAGCGCGTACTGCTTGATCAGCGAGCCGAAGACGTCGGAGACCGACTCGTTGAGGGCGCCGGACTGGCCGGTGTAGTCGAGGTTGGCGGTGTACTGGGTGACGCCGTGGGTCAGCTCGTGACCGATGACGTCCACCGGGATGGTGAAGTCCTTGAACAGGGTGCCGTCGCCGTCGCCGAAGACCATCCGCTCGCCGTCCCAGAAGGCGTTGTCGTACTTCTGCCCGTAGTGGACGGAGGCGTTCAGCGGCAGGCCGGCGCCGTCGATGGAGCGCCGCCCGTAGACCTTGAGGTACATCTCGAACGTCGCGCCGAGTCCGGCGTGCGCGCGGTTGACGGAGGCGTCCTTCGAGGTGGCGTCGGACTCGGAGTGGACCTTGGTGCCGGGCAGGTCCTGGCCGTGCTGCGCGTCGTAGATGGTGCGGTTCGGCTTGTCGGACGGGGTGTCCGAGGACGCGGGGGCCGTGGCGAGCCGCACGGTGTCGTGGCGGCGGGTGCGGTGCAGCGTGTCGTGTTCGAGGGTGCGGCGGGCGGGCTCGTGGTGCGCCGGATCGTCGGACTGTGCCAGTTTGTCGAGCAGGTGCGGCGGGACGATGGAGCAGAAAACCGGTGTGGCCGGGGTCTCCGGCGTCGTGGTGTCGTCCATGGAAAAAATGTGGCACCGCGTGAGGAGGATGTCACCGCTCGCCGTCGAGATTCCCGAGAACGAGTGGTGTACCGCACGACGGGCCGATCCCGCATGCTGATACGGGAGGGCCGTCTTCCGGATGCTCCGCTATCGTGCTTCACACCATGCGTTACGGGCTGCTTCTCCTTAGCTGCCGCGGCGAGGGCCTGTAAGTCGTAGGCCGACCCCCTCCCCGCGGAGTTCGGTGGTGCGAGGAATCGCCCCGTCGGCCGTCCCAGCGGACACACGAGGAGCCCTACGCATCATGACGCAGCCGTCGAACCCCGCCGTCGGACGCCCCACCCCGATCACCAACGCGACCCACTTCCAGCGCCCCTCCGGGATGCCGGTCCACAAGTACGGCCGCTACGAGGCGGTGGACATCCCCGACCGCACCTGGCCCGACCAGCGCATCACCACGGCCCCCCGCTGGCTCTCCACCGACCTGCGCGACGGCAACCAGGCCCTGATCGACCCGATGTCCCCGGCCCGCAAGCGGGAGATGTTCGACCTGCTGGTGTCGATGGGCTACAAGGAGATCGAGGTCGGCTTCCCCTCCTCCGGCGAGACCGACTTCGCGTTCGTCCGCTCGATCATCGAGGAGGGCGCGATCCCGGAGGACGTGACGATCTCCGTGCTGACGCAGGCCCGCGAGGAGCTGATCGAGCGGACCGTCGAGTCCCTGGTCGGCGCCCCCCGCGCGACCGTCCACCTCTACAACGCCACCGCGCCGGTCTTCCGCCGGGTCGTCTTCCGCGGCAGTCGTGAGCAGGTCAAGCAGATCGCGGTGGACGGCACCCGGCTGGTGACCCGGTACGCGGAGAAGCTGCTGGGCGACGAGACGGTGTTCGGCTACCAGTACAGCCCGGAGATCTTCACCGACACCGAGCTGGACTTCGCGCTGGAGGTCTGCGAGGGCGTCATGGACGTCTGGCAGCCCGAGGACGGCCGGGAGATCATCCTGAACCTGCCCGCCACCGTCGAGCGCTCCACCCCCTCCACCCACGCCGACCGCTTCGAGTGGATGTCGCGCCACCTCTCGCGCCGCGAGCACATCTGCCTGTCCGTCCACCCGCACAACGACCGCGGTACCGCCGTCGCCGCCGCCGAACTGGCGATCATGGCGGGCGCGGACCGGATCGAGGGCTGCCTGTTCGGGCAGGGCGAGCGCACCGGCAACGTCGACCTGGTGACCCTGGGCATGAACCTGTTCTCCCAGGGCGTCGACCCGCAGATCGACTTCTCGCAGATCGACGAGGTCCGCAGGACCGCCGAGTACTGCAACCAGATGGAGGTCCACCCGCGCCACCCCTACGCGGGCGACCTGGTCTACACCGCCTTCTCCGGCTCCCACCAGGACGCCATCAAGAAGGGCTTCGAGGCGATGGAGGCCGACGCGGCCGCCGCCGGGAAGACCGTCGACGACATCGAATGGGCCGTCCCGTACCTGCCGATCGACCCCAAGGACGTCGGCCGCTCCTACGAGGCCGTCATCCGCGTCAACTCGCAGTCCGGCAAGGGCGGCATCGCCTACGTCCTCAAGAACGACCACAAGCTGGACCTGCCGCGCCGGATGCAGATCGAGTTCTCCCGGATCATCCAGGAGAAGACCGACGCCGAGGGCGGCGAGGTCACGCCCACCGAGATCTGGTCCGTCTTCCAGGACGAGTACCTGCCCAACCCCGGTAACCCCTGGGGCCGCATCCAGGTGCGCGACGGCCAGACCACCACGGGCGGCGACGGCGTGGACGCGCTGACCGTCGAGGCGACCGTCGACGGCCGCGACACCGTGCTGACCGGCTCCGGCAACGGCCCCATCTCGGCCTTCTTCGACGCCCTCCAGGGTCTGGGCATCGACGTACGCCTGCTGGACTACCAGGAGCACACGATGAGCGAGGGCGCCTCCGCGCAGGCCGCCTCGTACATCGAGTGCGCGATCGACGGCAAGGTGCTGTGGGGCATCGGCATCGACGCCAACACCACCCGTGCCTCGCTGAAGGCCGTGGTCTCCG
>NZ_JCANQV010000445.1:0-3456 GCF_059553635.1 Candidatus Streptomyces philanthi | reverse complement strand
CCGTGCCGGCCCCGGGCCCCGGCTCAGTCCTCGGCCCCCCCGCCCTTCCCGCCCCCGCTCTTGTCGTGCCAGCGCGGGTCGGTCTCCCATTCGAGGTTGCGTTCGCGGGCGGTCTCCATCGCGTGGGCCGCCTCCTCGCGGGTGGCGTAGGGGCCGAAGCGGTCCGCGGCCCGGCACTCGGGCCCTTCCTCGACCTTCTGGTGGCGCAGGCAGTAGAACCATTCGCCGGGCCTGCCGACCGTACGCCGTTTGAAGAGGGCCATCGCCGCCTCCCGTGGGTGCCGTTGCTGACGCCATCCTGCCCGATGCCCCGCCGATACACTCGCTGGCATGTCTGGCCAGTCGCTTCTTGTCCCTGGGACGATCTCCCCCACCCGTCCCGTGCCCGCCTCGATCCCACGCCCCGAATACGTCGGCAAGGAGGCACCCACCCCGTACACGGGGCCCGAGGTGCAGGACTCCGAAACGATCGAGCGGATGCGGATCGCCGGCCGGATCGCCGCGCAGGCGATGGCGGAGGCCGCCAAGCTGATCGCCCCGGGGGTGACCACCGATGAACTGGACCGGGTGGCCCATGAGTTCATGTGCGACCACGGCGCCTACCCCTCGACGCTCGGCTACCGCGGCTTCCCCAAGTCGCTGTGTTCCTCGCTCAACGAGGTCATCTGCCACGGCATCCCCGACTCGACCGTCCTCAAGGACGGCGACATCGTCAACCTGGACGTGACCGCGTACATCCACGGTGTGCACGGCGACAACAACGCCACCTATCTGTGCGGTGAGGTGGACGAGGAGTCCCGGCTGCTGGTGGAGCGCACCCGGGAGGCGCTGAACCGCGCGATCAAGGCGGTGAAGCCGGGCCGGCAGATCAACATCATCGGGCGGGTCATCGAGTCGTACGCCAAGCGGTTCGGGTACGGCGTGGTCCGGGACTTCACCGGCCACGGCATCAACACCTCGTTCCACTCCGGCCTGATCGTCCCGCACTACGACAGCCCCCACCACACCACCGACATCAAGCCGGGCATGACGTTCACCATCGAGCCGATGCTGACGCTGGGCTCGTACGACTACGACATGTGGGACGACGGCTGGACGGTGGTGACCAAGGACCGCAGGCGGACCGCGCAGTTCGAGCACACCCTGGTGGTGACGGAGACGGGAGCGGAGATCCTCACGCTTCCGTGAGCCGTTCGGAGTACGCTTTTACCGACAGCGTGTCGGAAACAGGCCGGGATTGACTTAGGCTTACCTAACTAGTTAGGTAAGCCTAAGCGCCGACGGCACGGCTCCTCGGCCCGCGCCCGTCCGCTCCCCTCGGTCCCCGGAGGCCCGTCTTGGAAGCGTCCCACCCGACCCCGTCCACGCCCTTCTCGACGCAGATCCGCGACGCGTCGCACGCCCAGCACGCCGAGGCCGAGAACTCCTCGTTCATGAGCCGCCTCCTGGGCGGCGGGCTCGGCATCACCGCCTACCGGCGCTACACCGAGCAGCTGTGGTTCGTCTACCGCGCCCTGGAGGGCGCCTCCGCCGACCTCGCCGGCGACCCGGTCGCCGGCCCCTTCGTCCGCCCCGAGCTGGCCCGTACGGCCGAACTGGAGCGCGATCTGGCCCACCTCGGCGGCCCCTCCTGGCGCACCGGCCTCACCCCGCTGCCCGCCACCGCCGCCTACGCCGACCGCGTCACCCACTGCGCCCGCGACTGGCCCGCCGGCTATGTCGCCCACCACTACACCCGCTACCTCGGCGATCTCTCCGGCGGCCAGATCATCCGCGGCGCCGCCGAGAAGACCTGGGGCTTCGCCCGCAAGGGTGACGGGGTGCGGTTCTACGTCTTCGAGGACATCGGCAACCCGGCGGCGTTCAAGCGCGAGTACCGCGCACTGCTGGACGCCCTGCCGGTGGACGACCTGGAGAAGCAGCGGGTCGTCGACGAGTGCAAGCGCGCCTTCGCGCTGAACACCGCGGTCTTCCGGGAGCTGGGCGAGGAGTTCCCGCTCAGCGCCTGAGAGGGCGTCCGGGAGGGGCGGGCGCGGCGTCCGGCGGGGCCGCGCCCGCCCCTCCCGCCGTCCGGGGAGCGGGAAAAAAGCCCGTCATGATCCGCAATGTCCCGCACCCCTTACCTTGACCCGTTCATGGGTTCCCCTTGACCGGAACCGTTCCGGGCCGTGACCGCGCCGTGTCCCATGAGAGCG
Source organism: Candidatus Streptomyces philanthi (assembly GCF_059553635.1). NCBI lineage: Bacteria > Bacillati > Actinomycetota > Actinomycetes > Kitasatosporales > Streptomycetaceae > Streptomyces > Candidatus Streptomyces philanthi. The sequence goes on along the minus strand of NZ_JCANQV010000445.1, from coordinate 1,261 downwards.
GGATCACTGGACGAGTGGGTCGGACACGGAGAGGGCTCGGCTAACTTAGGCATGCCTTAGTGCCTGAGTTCCGCCGGTTCCGTACCGCCGACCCCGACTGGAGTCCCCCATGCGAGCCCTCCGCTCCTCCGCCGCCACCGCCCTCGCGGCGGCCGCGGCACTCACCGCCGTCACCGGCTGCGCGGCCAAGAACGACACGGCGGCGGGCGGCAAGGGCGCCATCGAGGTGAACGCCACCGACACCTCCTGCGAGCTGTCGGCGAAGGAGTTCCCGGCCGGCCATGTGCAGTTCGCCGTGAGCAACAAGGGCGCCAAGGTCACCGAGGTCTACGTCTACGCGCCCGGCGACCGCATCGTCACCGAGCGGGAGAACATCGGCCCCGGCACCCGCGCCACCATCACCGCCGAGATCAAGCCCGGCCACTACGAGGTCGCCTGCAAGCCCGGCATGAAGGGCGACGGCATCCGCCAGAAGGTCACCGCCACCGGCAAGGGCGCCGACGACCGCCGCGACCCCCGGCTCGACGCCGCCGTCTCCGCCTACCGCCACTACGTCCAGCAGCAGGCCGACGAGACCCTCCCCGCCGCGCGGAAGTTCACCGACGCGGTCAAGGCCGGCGATGTCGAGGCCGCGAAGAAGACCTACGCCCTCTCGCGCGTCGGCTGGGAGCGCACCGAGCCGGTCGCCGAGTCCTTCGGCGACATCGACCCGAAGGTCGACGTCCGCGAGGACGGCCTGGAGGACGGCCAGAAGTGGACCGGCTGGCACCGGCTGGAGAAGTCCCTGTGGCACGAGAAGAAGATCTCCGCCGAGGACAAGAAGCTCGCCGGCCGGCTGATGACCGACCTCAAGGGCTGGCAGAAGCGCGTCGGCACCGCCGAGATCACCCCCACCAGCATGGCCAACGGCGCCAAGGAACTCCTCGACGAGGTGGCCACCGGCAAGGTCACCGGCGAGGAGGAGCGCTACAGCCACACCGACCTCGTCGACTTCGAGGCCAACGTCGAGGGCGCGCAGAAGGCGTACGACCTGCTCAAGCCGGTCGCCGCGAAGAACGACCCGGCGCTGGCCAAGGAGCTGGACAAGCAGTTCGGCACGATCCGCGCCGCGCTGGACAAGCACCGTGACCGCGACGCCGCGGGCGGCTTCGTCGCGTACGACACCGTCGGCAAGGACGACCGCAAGGACCTGTCGGACGCCGTCAACGCGCTGGCCGAGCCGCTGTCGAAGCTGGCCGCCGCGGTGGCGCCGCGCCGCTGA
>NZ_JCANQV010000444.1:0-3479 GCF_059553635.1 Candidatus Streptomyces philanthi | reverse complement strand
CGGGGACATGGCCGCACGCCGCCGCGTCGAACGGCACATAGGCGCGTGCCGGATCGTCCACGGTGCTCAGCCGCCCCGACGTCAGCTGCGCGACCAGCCCCCACGGCGACAGGGAGGCGTCCATGCCGCCCGACAGCACCACCGCCGTCCCCGCGCGCACCCGCCGCCGGGCGTGCGCCAGCGCGTCCAGCCCCCCGGCCTGGTCGCTGACCAGCACCCCGCCGGGCCCGCGCAGCCCGTGCCGGATCGAGATCTGGCCCGAGTTGACGGCGTAGAACCATGCGAAGGACTGGTACGCGCTGACATGGCGCGGCCCCTTGCCCCACAGGTTCTGGAGTTCCTTCTGCGCGAACTCGAAGCCCCCGGAGGAGGCCGCGGTGACCACGCCCGCGCCGAACTCCGGCAGCGCGCCCGGGTCGAGGCCCGCGTCGGCCAGCGCCGCGTCCGACGCCACCAGCGCCATCCGCGTCATCCGGTCCGTCTGCGGCAGCAGCCGCCCGGAGAGATGGTCGGAGGCGGTGAAGCCGTTGACCTCGCCCGCCAGCCGGCAGGGATAGCCGCTGGGGTCGTAGCGGGCGATGCGGTCCACGCCGCTGACGCCCTTGACCGTCGCGTTCCAGTACTCCTCGGTGTCCAGCCCGTTCGGGGCCATCACCCCGAGCCCGGTCACCACCACATCGTCGTCGTGCGTCACGGCGTCCCCCTCGGTGTTCATCTCCGCGCCCCGCTCCCCGGCCGGGTCAGCACCATCGCGCTCTGGAACCCGCCGAACCCGCTGCCCACCGTCAGTGCCGTCCCCACCGGCACCTCACGGGCGGTCAGCGGCACATAGTCCAGGTCGCACTCCGGGTCGGGCGTGTGCAGATTGGCGGTCGGCGGCACCACCCCGTGCTCGACGGCCAGGGCGCACGCGGCGATCTCGATCGAGCCGATCGCCCCCAGCGAGTGCCCCACCATCGACTTGATGGAGCTGACCGGCACCCGGTACGCGTGCTCCTTGAGGCTGCGCTTGAACGCGGCGGTCTCGTGCCGGTCGTTCTGCCGGGTGCCCGAGCCGTGCGCGTTGACGTAGTCGACCGCGTCCGCGGGCCGCCCCGCCTGCGCCAGCGCCGCGTCGATCGCCGCGGCCATCTCCCGCCCGTCCGGCCGCAGCCCCGTCATGTGGTACGCGTTGCACCGCGAGGCGTACCCCCCGATCTCCGCGTAGGCGTGCGCCCCGCGCCGCCGGGCGTGCCCGTACTCCTCCAGCACGAACACCGCGGCCCCCTCGCCCAGGACGAAGCCGTTGCGGCTGAGGTCGAACGGGCGGGAGGCGTGCTCCGCGTCGTCGTTGCGCGGCGAGGTCGCCTTGATCGCGTCGAAGCAGGCCACCGCGATCGGCGTGACGGGCGCGTCGGTGGCCCCGGCCACCATCACCTCGGCACCGCCCTCGGCGATCACCTCGCAGGCGTGCCCCACCGCGTCGATCCCCGACGTGCAGCCGGTGGACACCACCGCCGCCGGCCCCTGTGCCCCCGCCGCCCAGGCCACCTCGGCGGCCATGCTGCTGGGGACGAAGTGCCCGTACAGCTCCGGCACCCCGTACTCCGCGTCGACCAGCCACCGCCGCCCGCTGTCACTGAGGACGGTGTACTCCTCCTCCAGCTCCGTGGTGGCCCCCACGGCCGTACCGATCGTCACCCCCGCGCGCTCCGGGACGGGCACCCCGCCCTCCAGCCCCGCGTCCGCCAGCGCCTCCCGGGCACCGACCACCGCGAACTGCGCGGCCCGGCCCATCCGCCGGATCTCGCGGGGCGTCAGCCCGTGCGCCGCCGGGTCGAACGCGCACTCTGCGGCGATCTGCGAACGGAAGGGCGCGGGATCGAAGAGGGAGATCCGGCCGGTGGCGGTGCGCCCCGACGTGATCAGCTCCCAGAACGCGGCGGTACCGGTACCACCGGGCGCGACGACACCGATACCGGTGATCACCACGCGGCGCGGCGGGGGAGCGGTACGGCGCCCGGCGGCGGGGCGCGCGGCGCGATCGGGTGTGGCCATGGGCAGTGCCTTTCCCTGCGGGACGGACGAAGGTGGCGCGGCCGGGAGCGGCCGCGGGGTTCAGGGCGTGGCGGACGGGACTCGTCGGACACGCCTTACGCCGTGCCGGGCGCGGCGTCCGGGCGCACCCGCCGTGCGGTGATCCGCAGCCGGCCGCGGTGCTCCTCGAAGACGTCCTCGCAGACCGTGCTCGCGGTGATCCGCGGCCGGCCGTGCGGGAGCGTGGTGACGACGACGGTGACCGAACGGGCGCACAGCGCCCCGTCACCGCCCGTCAGGACGTCGGTCATGGTGACGTGGTGGCGCTGCACCGCCCCGTCCGCGGCGCGGGCCGCCGCCAGCCGCGCGCTGTGCTCCGCGATGGCCGCGGCCCCGCACAGCGGCTCGGGCCGACCGGTGAGGACGAAGGTCGCGCCGGGCGCGAAGCTCGCGCCGTACGCGGCGAAGTCACCGCGGTTGAGCGCGTGCACCTGGTGGGCGTAGAAGCGTTCCAGCCGGGCCCGCGCGGGATGCGGGGCGGCGGGACCGGACGGGGACGGGAGTACGGGCACGGCGGGTCCTGACCGGCTGCGGGCCGCGGCCCTCAGACCGCGTCCCGGCCGGCGTCCGGCAGATCGTCGCGGCTGACCCGCCGCACCGCCACCCGCCACTCGTCCCCCTGCCGCACCAGCCGGTCCTCCAGCACCGTGCTGACATGCAGCCACGACCCCTTGCCCGGGGCGGACGCCACCACCAGGACGTACGAACGGGCCGTCACCGCCCCCTCGTCGGCGGGCGTGACCGCCAGCATCGTCACCACATGGCGGTGTGTGATCCCCTCGGACGCCCGCGCGGCGAAGCCGGAGCGGGTGGCGGCGTCGATGGCCGCGCGGCCCTCCAGCGGCGCCGGAAGCCCGTTGGAGACGAACACCGCGTCCTCGGTGAACCCGCCGGCCCAGCCGGCGAAGTCCCCGCCGTCCCCGGCGTACATGTGACGGGCGTAGAAACGGTGGATCTCGTGGTGCAGCTCCGCGCTGCCTGCGGTGTCCGGCACGGACGGCTCCTTGAACGGGAAGGGTCACGGTGGTCCGGACGGCGGGACCCGGGGAACACCACGGGCCGGTCCGGACGGGTCGCAGCCTTCGGCCCCCGTCTCAAGGGCCGCTCAAGGCCCGCGCAAGACGCCGCGCACCGCGCGCGTCGGGGCCGGTCGGGCCAGGCCCTGTCGTCACACCCCCGCCTGCCTCGCGGCGTCCGGCACGCACGCTCTCCGCGTTGTCGGACCGCCCCGATACGACCGGTATCGGGGCGGTCCTCCGCCTTGGGATCGCACGCACCGGACGCCGCGAGGCCCGCCCTCCGGGCGGACGACGGGGGTGTGACGACAGGCCCTACGGGAGGCGCCTTGAGCGTCCTCTGAGCGGCCCTTGACCGGCGCGCGCCAGGGTCCGGCACGTCGCCCG
>NZ_JCANQV010000443.1:0-3484 GCF_059553635.1 Candidatus Streptomyces philanthi | reverse complement strand
GGCACGTGGACGCCCGGCCGGGCGGGCGCTCCGGCGGCGAACGCCGTCCGCCCGGCCGTACTCCTTCGTGGTACCCCCCCATGTCCGCAAGGGGGTGGGCACCATCGCGCCCGGGAACGCCGGTCCGCACACTGGAGGTGCCGAGGTCGAGCGGGGCGGTGGCGCGTCAACGGCGTGTCCGGTACGGATCGCCACCGCCGTCGGCCGGCACGCGGACGACGGACCGGACGGGGGGAAGCAGATGCGTAGCGGTGACCGCATGAGCGCAAGGAACCGGACGCGTACGGGGATGCGGCGGCGGCCCGTACCGCAGGAGACCCAACGCCGGCGTGAGCGCAGAGCCGTGACGCGGGCGGCGGTCGCGGCGGTGTTGGTGCTGGCCGCGTCGCTGGTCGTGGCCTCGGCCGGGGTGGGCGCGGGTTCGAGGGGGCGCGTGACGCCGCATGAGGGTGCTCCGCCCTCAACGCAGGGGTATCCCCAGCGGGACAACGACCCGGCGGCGGACCACCGACCAGCCTCCCCCTACTCCGCCCCCTCCCCCGTGAGATGCGCGAACGCGTCAAGGTTGCGGGTGGATTCGCCGCGGGCGACGCGCCAGGCGTACTCCTTGCGGATGGCCGTGGCGAAGCCCATCTCCAGCAGGGTGTTGAAGCTGCCGTCGGCGTTCTCCAGGACCGTGCCGAGGACGCGGTCGAGTTCTTCGGGTGTGACGGCGTTGAGGGGGAGCTTGCCGACGAGGTAGATGTCGCCGAGCTGGTCGATCGCGTAACTGACGCCGTAGAGGCGGGTGTTGCGTTCGAGGAGCCAGCGGTGGACGGCCTCGTGGTTCTCGTCCGGGCGGCGGACGACGAAGGCGTTCACGGAGAGGGAGTGGTTGCCGACGATGAGGGAGCAGGTGGTGGAGAGCTTGCGGATGCCGGGGAGTGTGACGACGTAGGTGCCGGAGGCGGGGGACTCCCACTCCAGCCCGGCGTCGCGGAGCGTGTGCTCGATCACCGCGCGGACGGCGGCGCACCCTCCCGTGACCTCGCCATCGCCGGAGGCTCCGGCCGCGGGGGTCCGTACCGCGTCGTTCCGGGCCCCGCCGTCCTTCACCGCGTCACCGCGCGTCGCGTCCGTCCCCGTGGCACCGCCCGTGGCCGTGCCGTCGGCGGGGATGCGGCCGTCCGCCATGTCGTCACCCATGGGGCGATCGTAGGTGACGGCGCCGCTCCTGGAGCGCCGCGACGTAGACGTCCGCGGTGGCCGCCGCCGCGGTGTCCCAGCCGAAGGAGCGGGCGTGCCGGGCGGCGGCGGCGCCCATCCGGGTGGCCAGCGTCGGGTCGGCGGCGAAGCGCGCGAGGGCCCGCGCGTAGTCGGCGGGGTCGTGGCCGGGGACGAGGAAGCCGCTGTGGCCGTCGCGCACGGCGACCGGCAGGCCGCCCACGGCGGCGGCGACGACCGGTGTGCCGCATGCCTGCGCCTCGACGGCGACCAGCCCGAAGGACTCGCTGTGGGACGGCATGACCAGCACGGACGCCGCGCGGTACCAGTCGGCGAGCTGTTCCTGGCCGACCGGTGGCCTGAAGCGCACCACGTCGGTGATGCCGAGCCGGGCGGCGAGCTTCTGGAGCCCCTCGGGCTTGGCCAGGCCGCTGCCGCTGGGGCCGCCGACGACGGGGACGACGAGGCGTGAGCGCAGCGCGGGGTCCTCGTCCAGCAGGACGGCGACGGCGCGCAGCAGGACGTCCGGCGCTTTGAGCGGTTGTATCCGGCCGGCGAACAGGGGGATGAGGGCGTCCTGCGGCAGTCCGAGGCGGGCCCGCGCGGCGGCCCGGCTCGCGGCGACCGCGGCGGCCTCCGCGTCCTCGCTCCCGGGCACGCCGGCCCCGGGGCCCGTGGGGCGGAAGCGTTCGAGGTTGACGCCGGGGTGGACGACGGCGACCTTGCGGGGGTCGGCGTCGTAGTGCCGTACGAGTTCGCCGGCCTCCTCGTCGGTGTTGGCGATCAGACGGTCGCCGGCGCGGACGATCTGGGTCTCGCCGATGACGCGGGCCGCGGGCTCGGGGGTGTCGCCCGCGGCGAGCGCGGCGTTCTTCACCTTGGCCATGGTGTGCATGGCGTGGACGAGGGGGACGCCCCAGCGTTCGGCGGCGAGCCAGCCGACGTGGCCGGAGAGCCAGTAGTGGGAGTGCACCAGGTCGTAGTAACCGGGGCGGTGACCGGCCCATGCCCGCATCACCCCGTGGGTGAAGGCGCACAGCTGGGCGGGCAGGTCCTCCTTCGCCAGTCCTTCGTAGGGGCCCGCGTCGACGTGCCGGACGAGGACACCGGGGAGCATTTCGACGGACGGGGGCAGGGCGCCGGTCGTGGCGCGGGTGAAGATCTCGACCTCGATGTTGAGCGCGGCGAGCTTTCTGGCCAGCTCGACGATGTAGACGTTCATTCCCCCGGCGTCCCCCGTGCCGGGCTGGTGGAGCGGGGACGTGTGCACGCTGAGCATGGCGACCCGGCGGGGCCGGCGCGCCACGCCGGGCCGGCGTAGCCGGGGCGGGCCCGGGAACTGGCCGTGGGTACGGCCGCGGAGCCGGGACACGTATGGGCTCACTGGGAGCTACCTCCTACAGGGCGGGCTGCGACTCCGGGCTCCTGCAACAACGGAATGCCCTCGTCCATTTCCCGGCGGGCACATCCGGCCGCCACCTTTGCCAAAGTGTGACCAAGAGGACGGAGGGCCGCAGCGCGCCCCCGGAGGCCGGGCCCTCCCGCCCGGCCGTCCCCCCGCCTCCGCTTACGCTCGACGTCATGGCCCGCCGCTCCCCCGTCCCCGCCGCCCCGGCGTCCGCAGCCTCCCGCCCCGTCGGCACCGCGACCCGCGGCACCACCAACCCCAACCGTCTGCGCCGCATGGACCGCTGGATAGCCGCCGAGCACGGCCGGGCGCTGCGCCGCGCCGACGACCCCGTCGCCGTGGACCTCGGGTACGGCGCGGCGCCCTGGACGGCGGTGGAGCTGCTGACCCGGCTGCGGACGGTCCGGCCGGACGCGAGCGTGGTCGGCGTCGAGATAGACCCGGAGCGGGTGGCGGCGGCCCGGCCCTACGAGCGGCCGGGGCTGGACTTCCTGCACGGCGGCTTCGAGGTGCCGCTGCCGGGCGGCGGGCGGCGGGCCCCCGTCCTCATACGCGCGGCGAACGTGCTGCGGCAGTACGACGAGGACGGGGTGGCCGCCGTCTGGGAGCGGCTGTGCGCGCGGCTGGCCCCGGACGGGCTGCTGGTCGAGGGCACCTGCGACGAGATAGGGCGGCGGCACGTCTGGGTGGCGCTGGGCCCCGAGGGGCCGCGCACAGTCACCTTCGCGGCCCGGCTCGGCTCCCTGGACACCCCGTCCGACCTGGCCGAACGCCTGCCGAAGGCGCTGATACACCGCAATGTGCCCGGTGAGCCGGTGCACGCCTTCCTCCGCGATTTCGACCGCGCCTGGGCGGCGGCCGCGCCCCTGGGGT
>NZ_JCANQV010000442.1:0-3497 GCF_059553635.1 Candidatus Streptomyces philanthi | reverse complement strand
CCGAGTCGGTGGTGGACCTGCACGGTCTGGAGGCCGGGCCGCAGCCGTTGGCGACGACCACGTCCCGCTTCGACCTGATGTTCAGCCTCCGTGAGCAGTTCGCGGACGGGACGCCGACCGGGCTGCGGGGCGTCGTCGAATACAGCACGGACCTCTTCGACCGGAGCACCATACAGACCCTGCTCGACCGCTTCGCGCGGCTGCTGGCGTCGGTGACCGCCGAGCCCGACCGGGCCGTCACGGCCGCCGAGATCCTGTCCCCCGACGAGCGGACCGACGTCCTCACCCGGTGGAACGCCACCACCCGTGCGACACCCCGTGTCTCGCTCCCCGAGCTGTTCGAGCGCCAGGCCGCCCAGGACCCGCAGGCCCCGGCCGTCGACTGCGACGGCACGACCCTGTCCTACGGCGAGCTGAACGCACGGGCGAACGCGCTGGCCCATCTGCTGATCCGCGAGGGCGCGGGCCCCGAGAGCACGGTGGCGCTGCTGCTGCCGCGCTCCGCCGACCTGATCGTCTCCCTGCTGGCCGTGCTCAAGGCGGGCGCCGCCTACGTACCCGTGGACCCCGGCTACCCCGCCGAGCGCATCGCGTACATGCTGGAGGACGCCGAACCGGCCCTGATCCTCACCACGAGCGACCTGGCCTCCCGCCTCACCGCGCTCTCCACGGACGCGCCCCGCCTGGTGCTGGACGCGGCGGAGACCGCGGAGGCCGTGCGCGCCATGCCCACGACCGACCCGGTCGACGCGGACCGCGGCGCGCCGCTCTGCCCCGCGACCCCCGCGTATGTGATCTACACCTCCGGTTCCACCGGCCGCCCCAAGGGCGTGACCATGCCCGCGAGCGCGCTGGTGAACCTCCTCACCTGGCACGAGTCCGCCGTGGCCACCGGCCGTGGATCGCGTACCGCCCAGTTCACCGCGATCAGCTTCGACGTGTCGGCCCAGGAGATCCTGTCCGCCCTGACGTCCGGCCACTGCCTGGTGATCCCGGACGACGACACCCGGCGCGACCCCGACGCGTTCGTGCGCTGGCTCGCCGCACACGACGTGCGGGAGGTCTACGCCCCCAACCTCATGGTCGAGGCGATCAGCGAGGCGGCGCAGGAGCAGGGCCGCACGCTGCCCGCGCTCACCGAGATCGCGCAGGCGGGCGAGGCCCTGGTGCTGAGCGAGCGCGTCAAGGCGCTCTACCGGCGCCACCCCGGTCTGCGCCTGCACAACCACTACGGGCCGACCGAGACCCATGTCGCCACCGCGACCACGTTGCCCGCGGACGTCGACGACTGGCCCGAGGTCCCGTCCATCGGCCGCCCCGTCCACAACACCCGCGCGTACGTCCTGGACGCCGCCCTGCGCCCGGTGCCGCCGGGCGTCGCGGGTGAGCTGTATCTCGCGGGCGACGGCCTGGCCCGTGGCTACCGCGGTCGCCCCGCCCTCACCGCGGGACGGTTCGTGGCCTGCCCGTACGGCGCCGAGGGCGCCCGTATGTACCGCACCGGAGACCTGGTGCGCTGGGACGCGCACGGCGAGCTGCACTACCTCGGGCGCGCCGACCACCAGGTCAAGGTCCGCGGCTTCCGCATCGAACCCGGTGAGATCGAGTCGGTGCTGGCGAAGCACCCGGACGTGACGCGGGTCGCGGCGGTCGTCCGCGAGGACCGCCCCGGTGACAAGCGCATCGTCGCCTACGTGGTGCCGTCGTCGCCCGCCGGAGCGCCGGACGCGGCCGTGCTGCGCCGCCACGTCGAGGGCCTGGTGCCGGACTACATGGTGCCGTCGGCGTTCGTCGTGCTCGACGCGCTGCCGCTCACCCCCAACGGCAAGCTGGACCGGGCGGCGCTGCCCGCACCGGACCTGAGCGGGACCGCCGGCGGCGGCCGCGGACCGCGCACCCCGCAGGAGGAGATCCTCTCCGGACTCTTCGCCGAGGTGCTGGGCGTGCCCGTCGTCGGGACGGAGGACAACTTCTTCGACCTGGGCGGCCACTCCCTCCTCGCCACCCGTCTCATCAGCCGTGTCCGCTCGGCCTTCGGCGTGGAACTGTCCATCCGCAGCCTCTTCGAGCACCCGACCGTGGCCGGCCTCGTCCGCGAACTCGGCGAGGCACGGAGCGCGCGGATGGCGCTGCGCCGCATGGACCGGCCCGCGTCCGTCCCCCTGTCGTACGCCCAGCGCCGGCTGTGGCTGCTGGACCGCCTGGAGGAGCCCGGCGCGGCCTACAACGTGCCGCTCGGCCTGCGGCTGTCCGGCCCGCTCGACCGCTCGGCGCTGCGGCAGGCGCTCCACGACGTCGTGGCACGCCACGAGTCGCTGCGCACCGTCTTCCCGGAGGACCGAGGCGTACCGCGGCAGGAGATCCTGCCGGTGGACCGCGCCCGCCCCGAACTGACCGTCATCGGGACCGACGAGGCCGGACTGAAGGACGCCATGGCCGCCGCGGCCGGACACGTCTTCCGTCTCGCCTCCGAACCGCCGCTGCGCGCCACCCTCTTCACCCTGGGCGAGGAGGAGCACGTCCTGCTGCTGCTCCTGCACCACATCGTGGGCGACGGCTGGTCGTTCGCGCCGCTGGCCGACGACCTGTCCACGGCGTACAGCGCCCGCTGCGCCGGTACGCCTCCGGAGTGGGCGCCGCTGCCGGTCCAGTACGCCGACTACGCGCTGTGGCAGTACGAGGCCCTGGGCGACGAGAACGACCCGGACAGCCCGATCGGCGCGCAGCTCGCCTACTGGACGCGGCAACTTGCCGGACTGCCCGAGCAGCTGGAGCTGCCGGGCGCCGGACAGCGCCCGCAGACGCAGAGCTACCAGGGGGCCACGGTCCCGCTCGACCTCGACGCGGACCTGCACGCCCGCGTCGTCCGCCTGGCACGGGAGACCGGCACCAGCGTCTTCATGGTGCTCCAGGCGGGTCTGGCGGCCCTGCTGTCCCGCCTGGGCGCGGGGACGGACATTCCGATCGGCAGTCCCATCGCCGGGCGTACGGACGAGGCACTGGACGACCTGGTCGGCTTCTTCGTCAACACGCTGGTCCTGCGGACCGACACGTCCGGCGACCCCACCTTCCGTGAGCTGCTGGAGCGGGTCCGTACCACCGACCTGGCGGCCTACGCGCACCAGGACGTGCCGTTCGAGCGGCTGGTGGACGTGCTGAAGCCCACCCGGTCCCTGGCCCGGCACCCCCTCTTCCAGGTCATGCTCGCCCTCCAGAACACGCCGAAGGCCGCACTGGACCTGCCCGGCCTGCGGGTGACACCGCAGCCGGCCGGCAACGGAGCCGCGAAATTCGACCTGGCCGCGGAATTCGTCGAGCGGCTGGCCGAGGACGGCTCAGCCCTGGGTCTGGAAGGCGTCCTGCAATACAGCACCGACCTTTTCCCGAGGGAGGCCGTCGAGCTGATGGCCACCCGCTTCCGCCGCATGCTCCAGCACCTCGTCTCCGACCCGGACCTGACCCTCGGCCGGGTGGAATTCCTTGGCGCGGGGGAGCGT
>NZ_JCANQV010000441.1:0-3502 GCF_059553635.1 Candidatus Streptomyces philanthi | reverse complement strand
CGGTCCGCGGGGTGCGGGGCCGCCGCGGGGTGAGCACTCAGGACTCGTACTTCCCGCCCCGCATGTACGCGCGGTTGAGGTCGTCCTGGTACCGGTAGGCGGCCGCCTCGCGGTCGAAGAAGGCCGCGTACAGCTTGCCGTCCCGCTCGATGTGCGCCAGATGCCCGTCCGGTGTGCTCACGACGTACCACTGCTGGCGACCGGGGTGGTGCCTGACCTCAAACATGCCGCTCCTGCCACTGGGCGCCTCGACGGCGGACAGTCTCCCACCGAACGGTCCCCGGGACGCGAGGGCGGCGCCGCGTCGCTCCGGGGCCCGGGGCGGGCGGTACCGGGGGGAGGGGGCGCTGTCGGGGCGCGCTACCGTGGGAGGGCACGTTCCCGGACAGGACGTGACAGGCAGCGATCACACACGATCGCCGGAACGCGCAGGCGGACGATCGTGGGATTCCCGGGCCGCGGGCGGGAACCGTGCGGGCGGACGGTGGCGGCCGGTCGCCTCACCCTCACCCCGTACGCCGGGAAAGACGTGCGTTTCCCGCAGGAAAGGGTCATTCTTGAGCACCGACCAAGCGACGCTGCGCCGTGGACTCACCTCCCGCCACATCCGGTTCATCGCGCTCGGTTCCGCCATCGGTACCGGGCTTTTCTACGGCTCCTCCGAGGCGATCCGCTCCGGCGGGCCCGCCGTACTGCTCGCCTACCTCATCGGCGGGGCCGCGGTGTTCCTCGTCCTGCGGTCGCTCGGCGAAATGGCCGTCCACCGGCCCTGCGCGGGGTCCTTCGGCTCCTACGCGACCCAGCACCTCGGCTCGCTCGCCGGATTCACCACCGGCTGGACCTATGCCTTCGAAATGGTGATCGTCTGCATCGCGGACATCACCGCGCTCGGTGTCTACATGGGCTTCTGGTTCCCCGACGTCCCCCGCTGGACATGGCTGCTGGCCGCGATCGTCGTCATCGGCGCGGCCAATCTCTTCCATGTGAAGGTCTTCGGCGAACTCGAATTCTGGCTCTCGCTCATCAAGGTCGTCGCCATCATCGCGATGATCGTCGCCGGTGCCGCCATTCTCGTGCTCGGCATCAACAACGGCGGATTTCACGTCGGCATATCGAATCTCTGGAGCAACGGCGGATTCTTCGCCCAGGGCGCCGGCGGATTCATCATGTCGTTCGCCGTCGTGATGTTCGCCTTCGGCGGTACCGAGATCATCGGCGTCACCGCGGGCGAGGCGGCCGACCCGAAAAAGGCGATCCCCAGCGCGGTCAATTCGGTGCCGCTGCGCATCGTGCTGTTCTACGTACTGACCCTCGCCGTCATCATGACGCTCCGTCCCTGGCAGGAGGTCGGCACCGAGGGCAGCCCGTTCGTGCAGATATTCGCCGGCCTCGGCGTCACCTCCGCCGCGGCCGTCCTGAACGTCGTCGTGGTGGTCGCCGCGCTGTCCGCGATCAACAGCGACATCTTCGCCGCCGGCCGCGTCATGTACGGCATGGCCGAGCGCGGCCAGGCCCCCGCGGTGATGCGCCGGGTCTCGCGCGGCGGGGTGCCCGTCATGACCGTCGGCATCATGATCGCCGCCCTGCTGCTGGGCGTCCTGCTGAACTACCTCATCCCTGACCAGGTCTTCCTGATCATCTCGTCGATCGCGACCTTCGCCACCGTCTGGGTGTGGCTGATGATCCTGCTGACGCAGATCAAGGCCCGCCGCTCCATGACGGCCGAGGAGTCCGCCGCCCTCGCCTACCCCGTGCCGTTCTGGCCGTACGGGCAGATCATCGCCGTGGTCTTCATGGTGGCGGTGACGGTGCTGCTGGCGTTCTCCGCGAGCACCCGCGTCGCCCTGGTCGTCGGCGCGGTCTGGCTGGCCCTGCTGGCCGTGGTGCACCACTTCTGGCTCCGTCCGCGCGCCGCGGCGGCGGGCGCCGGGGAGCCGCTGCCGGAGGGCGCCGCCCCCGGGGAGCGGGCGTCCGACGGACGGTGATCCGGGGCGGGCACCCCGCCCGTACACGGGACGTACGACGGCCCGGCATCCGCGGAAGGCGGACGCCGGGCCGTTCGGCGTACGGGTCAGCGCTTGGGCTGCGGGGCGCCGGGGGCCCGCTCGTCCTCCCGGCAGAACTTGACCGCGCCGTTGTTCGCCACATGCCGGGCCGAGACCCAGGTCGCGCGCTCACGGAGCAGGTACCAGACGCGGTTGCCCTCGATGTCCTGGGCCCGGACCTTGCACCGCAGCTCGACCCGCTCGCCGCGCTTGAGGAATCCCTTGGGCGCGGAGTCCGTGCTGGGGAACTGGCGCTCCGCGAGGCCGGTCCTGGCGAGGACCGTGCCGAGCGGCGGCCCGGCGAGGGCCTGGGCCGGGGCCGCGCCGAGCAGAGTGGCGCCGAGGGCGAGGGCCGCCGTCAGGGCGCCGACGCCCTGGGCGAGCTTCCTGCCCCGGGGCGCGAGGAGGCCGGAGATGGACATGGAGGTTCTCCTGTTCTTGACGCGCAGCAGAGGTGTCGCGAGAAGGACATTACGCCGGAAAACCCCATATATTTCGGTGCATCGCGGGACAGTTGGTATGAAACAACCGAATGCGGGACGGGCCGCCGACAGCAACGTGCTCCGCGACCGGGACGGGCCACGGAGCACCTGCGCTCCCGCTCAGGGCAGGTAGCGTTCCATCGCGGCGGCCCCTTTCTCCTCGATCAGCCGCCGCGCCCAGTCCAGGTTCTGTGGAGTCGGCTCCCGCCCGGACGCCCGTACCAGATCCTCCGCGTCGAACGGCCGCTCACCTCCCGTGAACAGCTCCTTCGGCCGTGCTGTGGACGTCGACCCGTCATCCTCGTTCTTCACGGATACTCCTCCCGCGGCCATGCAGGCACTCACCTGTGTGCGCCTGCTCACGGCCGACGCCTCGGGTCCCTCCATGATGCGGCGGCGGCCCCGGCTCCGCATCGCCGGGCCGGGAGCGGCCGCTCCCCGCAGGAGTCACCCTCCGTACGAGGGGGACGGGGCGGCGGGCGGTACCGGCGGCGGGACGACGGGGAGCGCCGCCGGACGGTCCGAGGCGCCGCCGCCGCCCACCGGGCGCGCGAAGGCCCGGCCCGTCGTGGCGTCGACGAGGACCAATTCCCGCACCGCCGCCGACGTCCGCCGCACCACCACGACGTCCGGCGGCCGGTACCCGCGCCACGCCGTTCCCGTCGTCCGGGGCGTCCTCTTCAGCGCCACCGGGGCCGTCAGCGGATTGCCGCAGGCGCAGCGCACCCGGGGCACACCGTGCGCGTCCACCAGGACGGGACTGCCCGCCTGGAGCACCGCCTGGAACGCGGTGGCCCGCCCGTCCCGGTAGCCGTGGTACGTCACCCGGGTGTCCAGACGCAGCAGTACGGAGGTCAGAGCACGCAGCGCGGACGGCAGCGACGCCTCGTCGAACTCGCCGGCACCGGCGAACGCGGCGGCCCGCCCCCGCTCCGCGCCCAGCGCGCGCACCAGCCGCCCGACGTCGCAGCTCGG
>NZ_JCANQV010000440.1:0-3503 GCF_059553635.1 Candidatus Streptomyces philanthi | reverse complement strand
CCTCCCCCGCGCCCCCGCGCGCCTCCACCGCCTGGACCGGACCCATGTCCGGACCCCCTTCCGTGCCCGCTCCGTGCCCGGCGCCGCGGTGCGCGGTTCCGGCGTGTCGCCCCTCTGTGCGAACGTCCGGCACAGCCTGCCCGTTCATCCTGTGAACCAGCCGCATGAGTGAGGCGCGTCACACGGGGCAACCCTCGCGGCGCGCGCCACGTCGCCGCGCGGCGGCGGTTGGACCGTCCGCCGCCGCATTGGGGAGGATGGCCGCATGTCTTCCGTACCTCCCCTTCCCTTCCGGACCACGGACGGCCCCCACGAGGGCCCGCGCACCCTCGACCGCCGCGAGGGACCGTACGGGGAGGTGGTACTGCGGCGGCGGGACGGCGGCGCCGGGGCCGCGGTGTACGAGATCATCGCCAACGGCTGCTTCCTGATGGACACCTCCGACGGCCGTTCCGAGCGGCTGTTGATCGACGCCGCCCTGGCGGAGCTGCCGGCGGACCGGGAACGGCCGAGTGTGCTGATCGGTGGTCTCGGTGTCGGTTTCTCCCTGGTCAGGGCTGCGGAGGAGGCGCGCTGGGGGCAGATCTCGGTGGTCGAGAGGGAAGCCGCGGTGATCGATTGGCACCGTACGGGACCGCTGGCGGAGATCTCCGGCGGCGCGCTGGACGACCCCCGCACCACGGTCCTGCACACCGACCTCGTCGCCTTCCTGCGCACCGGCACGCTCCCCGGGGACGCGCCCGGGACGGGGCCCGCCGCCTACGACGCGCTGTGCCTGGACATCGACAACGGCCCCGACTGGACCGTCACCGAGGACAACGACGGCCTCTACTCCCCCGCCGGCCTCGCGGCCTGCCACGAGCGGCTGACCCCGGGCGGGGTGCTCGCCGTCTGGTCGGCGCAGCCGTCCCCCGCCTTCGACCAGGCCCTCCGTAATGCCGGTTTCCAGGCGGTACGTACGGAAGAGATCCCGGTTGCCCGAGGCGTCCCGGACGTGGTCCATCTCGCGCGCAAGGGTGCGTAGCCGACAGTCACGCGGTGCGCATACGCTGCTCCCCTGGATGAGTGAGCCGGAAGGTGCGGTGCCTCCCCCACAGGCGCGCCGCGGGCACTCACCCATCCGTCAGGTAGGCGACCAGGCTCGAAGGCTCAGGGGACATGCAGGGGCGGGCGATGGACCAGACTCAGATCACGCAGGGCGGCACCGCCGCGGTCACGCCGGGTGCCCAGCGCCGGGTACTGGTCGTCGAGGACGACCCGACGATCGTCGACGCGATCGCGGCCCGGCTGCGCGCCGAGGGCTTCCAGGTGCAGACGGCCTCGGACGGACCCGCTGCGGTGGACACCGCCGAGGCGTGGCAGCCGGATCTGCTGGTCCTGGACGTGATGCTGCCGGGCTTCGACGGTCTGGAGGTGTGCCGCCGGGTGCAGGCGCAGCGCCCGGTGCCGGTGATGATGCTCACCGCCCGGGACGACGAGACGGACATGCTGGTCGGCCTCGGGGTCGGCGCCGACGACTACATGACCAAGCCGTTCTCGATGCGGGAGCTGGCCGCGCGGGTGCATGTCCTGCTGCGGCGGGTGGAGCGTGCCGCGCAGGCGGCCCACACCCCGCGTTCGGGCATCCTGCGGCTGGGCGAGCTGGAGATCGACCACGCCCAGCGCCGGGTACGGGTGCGCGGCGCCGACGTGCATCTGACGCCGACCGAGTTCGATCTGCTGGTGTGCCTGGCGAACACCCCGCGCGCGGTGCTCTCCCGGGAGCAGCTGCTGGCCGAGGTGTGGGACTGGGCGGACGCCTCGGGCACCCGAACGGTCGACAGCCACATCAAGGCGCTCCGCCGCAAGATCGGCGCGGAGCGCATCCGCACGGTGCACGGTGTCGGCTACGCCCTGGAGACCCCGTCGGCATGACGCGGTGGCGTACCTGGCTGCGCGCCCTGTGGGACCGCGTCTGGGACGGCCTGCGCCCGCTCGATCCGTACCGTTCGGTGAAGGCCGCGCTCGGGGCGCTGGTCATCATCTCGGTGATCATCACCACGTTCCTGGTGTTCGTCGCGATGCACTCGGCGACCGAGCTGCGGGTGATCACGATCTTCTCGATCATCGCCTCGTTGCTGATCACCCAGTTCGTGGCGACCCGGCTGACCGCGCCGCTGGACGAGATGACGGACGTGACGCGCTCGATGGCCAACGGCGACTACACCCGCCGGGTGCGGGCCGAGCGGCGGGACGAGTTCGGTGATCTGGCGGACGCGTTCAACCGGATGGCGGCCGACCTGGAGGCGGTGGACACCCACCGCAAGGAGCTGGTCGCCAATGTCTCGCACGAGCTGCGCACCCCCATCGCGGCGCTGCGGGCGGTGCTGGAGAACGTCGTGGACGGGGTCTCCGAGCCCGACCCGGAGACCATGCGCACCGCGCTGCGGCAGACCGAGCGGCTGGGCCGGCTGGTCGAGCAGCTGCTGGACCTGTCGCGGCTGGACAACGGGGTGGTGCCGCTGCACGCCCGCAGTTTCGAGGTCTGGCCGTATCTGTCGGGGGTGCTCAAGGAGGCCAACATGAGCCGCAGCGCCTCGACGCTGGCGGGGACGCCGGGCTCGCGCACCCACAGCCGTACGGACGTCCATCTGCACCTGGACGTGTCGCCGCCGGAGCTGACCGCGCACGCCGACGCCGAGCGGCTGCACCAGGTCGTCGCCAACCTGATCGACAACGCGATCAAGCACAGCCCGCAGCACGGCCGGGTCACGGTGCGCGCCCGGCGCGGCGACGGACCCGGGGGCCTGGAGCTGGAGGTGCAGGACGAGGGGCCGGGCATCCCCGAGTCGGAGCGCCACCGGGTCTTCGAGCGGTTCAACCGCGGGGAACCGAAACCGTCCGGGCCGGGGGCGGACGGGGGGACGGGGCTCGGCCTGGCGATCGCCCGCTGGGCGGTGGATCTGCACGGCGGACGGATCGGAGTGGCCGAATCCCCCCGGGGCTGCCGCATCCGGGTCACCCTCCCGGGAGCGGACAACAGCCGAGGTTGACGGCGGGTGGCGTAGGGTCGAACAGGAAGCACCCGGACGGCGGTCGCCTGTGTGACCTTCGCGGGGCGCTCCGGCGGCTGGCCGTACCCTGATACGGCGAAACCCTTGGTTTTTCCCGCCACGTCGTGCTCGCAAACCACCCCGCGAATGTGACGTGCGCGACGAGTGGCCCTCCCGGACTGCACCCGAGGCCACAAGAGGCGTAGCCTTTATTCCCGCTGTCCACCACCTCAGGAAGCGGAAGAGGGCGGTTGCCGCCGTGTCGCCACAGTCCCCCAACAGTGCGAGCATTTCGACCGATCAAGGCAGGCAGGGAAACTCCCCTGCCGCCGCGTTCGGCGCGAACGAGTGGCTCGTCGACGAGATCTACCAGCAGTACCTCCAGGACCCGAACTCGGTAGACCGAGCCTGGTGGGACTTCTTCGCCGACTACAAGCCGGGAGCAGCGGCCGCGGCCGCCCCGGCGGAGGC
>NZ_JCANQV010000439.1:0-3550 GCF_059553635.1 Candidatus Streptomyces philanthi | reverse complement strand
GCCTTCCGCCAGAACGACGCCACCGCGCGGGCCCTGCTCACCCTGCTCCGGGGACCGGCCGCGGCGCCCCGCCCCGGGGTCCGTCCGCCCGCCGTCACCGTCCCCGCCGCGCCCACCGCCTCCCCCTCCGAGGACCGCCATGCCCCTGACCAGTGATCCCCCCGTCCACGCGGCCGCCCCACGACCGCCCGGCCCGCCGCGGCCGGACGACCCGCCGGCCCTTGAGGTCGTCCCCGTACGCCACCCCTGGCGGTGGGCGGCGATCGCCGTCACCGCCGTGGTCCTCGCCCAGTTCGCGCACGGCCTGATCACCAACCCGGCCTGGGAATGGGAGGTGTTCGCGCGGTTCTTCACCACGGCCACCGTGCTCAAGGCGGTGTGGACCACCGTCCAGCTCACCGCCTACGGCACCGCCCTCGGCTTCGCCCTCGGGCTGGTGCTGGCCTTCATGCGGCTGTCCGCGAGCCGGTTCCTGCGCACCGTCGCCTTCGGCTACATCTGGGCGTTCCGGGCCGTCCCGCTCATCGTCCAGCTGCTGTTCTGGTTCAACCTCGCCTACCTCTACAAGCGCCTGGACTTCGGCATCCCCTTCGGGCCCGCCTTCTTCTCCTTCGACACCATGGGGCTGGTGGGCGCGATGAGCGCGGCCGTCCTCGGCCTCGCCCTGCACCAGGCCGCCTACGCCGCGGAGATCGTGCGCAGCGGCGTCCTCTCCGTCGACCCCGGCCAGCTGGCGGCCGCCGCCGCGCTGGGCATCCCCCGGTCGCGGCAACTGCGGCGCATCGTGCTGCCGCAGGCGATGCGCTCGATCCTGCCGAACGCCGCCAACGAGGTGATCTCCCTCTTCAAGGGCACCTCGATCGTCTCCGTCATGGCGATCGGCGAACTCTTCTACCAGGTCCAGGTGATCTACGGACGGAACGGCCGGGTCGTCCCCCTGCTGATGGTCGCCACCGCCTGGTACGTCCTGCTGACCACCGTGCTCTCCGTCCTCCAGCACTACGTCGAACGCCACTTCGCCAAGGGAGCCACGCGATGAGCGCCACGGCCGCCACACCCCCCGCACCCGCCGACGGGCGCCCGCCGATGGTCGACATCAGGGGGGTCCACAAGAGCTTCGGCCCGCTCGCCGTCCTCAAGGGCATCGACCTGACGGTGCGGGCCGGCGAGGTCGCCGTCGTCCTCGGCCCGTCCGGCTCCGGCAAGTCCACCCTGCTGCGCACCATCAACCACCTGGAGAAGGTCGACAGCGGCTCGGTCAGCGTGGACGGCGCGCTGGTCGGCTACCGCCGCTCCGGGAACAAGCTCCACGAGCTGCGCGAACGCGAGATCCTCAAGCAGCGCACCGGCATCGGCTTCGTCTTCCAGAACTTCCATCTCTTCCCGCATCTGACGGTGCGGGAGAACCTCACCGAGGCCCCGGTCTCCGCACTGCGCCGCCCCCGGCGCGAGGCGGACGAGACCGCCGAGCGGCTGCTGGCCCGCGTCGGGCTCGCCGACAAGGCGGACGCCTACCCCCGGCAGCTCTCCGGCGGCCAGCAGCAGCGCGTCGCCATCGCCCGCGCCCTCGCCCTGGAACCCAAGCTGCTCCTCTTCGACGAGCCGACCTCCGCGCTCGACCCGGAGCTGGTCGGGGAGGTCCTCGACGTCATCAAGGACCTCGCACACCGGGGCACCACCATGATCGTCGTCACCCATGAGATCGGGTTCGCCCGCGAGGTCGCCGACACCGTCGTCTTCATGGACGGCGGCCGCGTCGTCGAGCAGGGGCCGCCCGCCCAGGTCCTCGGCACCCCGCGCCACGAGCGCACCAAGTCCTTTCTCTCCAAGGTCCTGTGACCACCATGAGGAGCACCACCATGGCCCGCCGCCGCGTCCTTCTGCCCGCCGCCGCGCTCGTCGCCGGCTCGGCCCTGCTCACCGCCTGCGGCGGCGGAGCGGCGGGCGCGGACACCGTGGGCACCGGCCGCGGCCCGAACATCAACATCGGCCCCGAGCAGCACCGCGTCCGCGGCGTCAAGGACCCGGCGAGCGCCGCCCTGGTGCCCGAACGGGTCCGCCGGACCGGCGTCCTGCGCATCGGCGTCGACGCCCCCGGCAGCCCGCCGCTGAGCTTCTACGCCACCGACGACCGCACCCTCATCGGCGTCGAGGAGGACCTCGCCACCCTGGTCGCCGACACCCTCGGCCTGCGCCCCCGCTTCGAGCCGCTGTCCTGGGAGAACCTCTTCGTCGGCCTCGACAGCGGCAAGCTCGACGCGGTGTTCTCCAACGTCACCGTCACCGAGGAACGCAAGGACAAGTACGACTTCGCCACCTACCGCAGCGACCGGCTGGCGATGGAGACGAAGAAGGGCAGCGGCTGGAAGGTGCGCGGCGCCCGCGACGTCGCGGGGAAGACCGTCGCCGTCGGCTCCGGCACCAACCAGGAGAAGATCCTCGTCGACTGGAGCAAGGAGAACGAGAGGGCCGGCCGCCCCCCGGCGCACATCAAGTACTACCAGAAGAGTTCCGACACCTATCTCGCCCTCGAATCGGGCCGTATCGACGGCTACTTCGGCCCCAACCCGTCGCTGGCGTACCACGTGAACACCGGTGGCCGGACGGAGATCGCCGGGACCTTCTCCGGCGGCGGCGCGGGCCTTGACGGAGAGATCGCCGCCACCACCCGGAAGGGCAGCGGCCTGGTCCGCGCCTACGCCTCCGCGCTGCGCACGGTGATGGCCGACGGCCGCTACGCGAAGGTCCTCAAGCGCTGGGGGCTGGAGGCCGAGGCGCTGAAGACCTCCCGGATCAACCCGCCCGGACTGCCCCGGACGACGACCGACTGAGCCCGCCGCCCGCCCCGCGGGCACGAGAGGAAAACCCATGCCCCGACCGCAACGCCCCTTCCACCTGGCCGCCGCCCTGGACGCCCCGCCCGGGGACGGACGGGCCGCCGACCCGCGCCGCTACGACGCCGGGTACCAGGTGCGCCTGGCCCGGCTCACCGAGCGCGGCGCCCTCGACTTCGTCACCCTCGGCGACTCCTTCGCCCGGCCCGGACCCGACGCGCTCGCCGTCCTGGCCCGGGTGGCGCCCGCCACCGCACACATCGGCCTCGTCCCCACCGTCACCACCACCCACACCGAGCCCTTCCACCTCTCCACCGCCGTCGCCACCCTCGACTGGGTCAGCCGCGGCCGGGCCGGCTGGCAGCCGGGCGTCTCGGCCACCGCGGCCGAGGCCGCGCTGTTCGGGCGGCGGGAGGCGGCCGCCCCCGCCGACCTGTGGCGCGAGGCGGGAGAGGTCGCCGATGTCGCCGCACGGCTGTGGGACAGCTGGGAGGACGACGCCGAGATCCGCGACCGGGCCACCGGCCGCTTCATCGACCGCGACAAGCTCCACTACGTCGACTTCACCGGCACCGCCTTCACCGTCCGCGGCCCCTCCATCGTCCCCCGGCCCCCGCAGGGCCACCCCGTCACCGTCGTCGACACCGCGGACGGCACCGGCGACGCGGCCGGGGACGCCGCGCTGCGGGAGACCGCCGCCGCCCGGGCCGACATCG
>NZ_JCANQV010000438.1:0-3558 GCF_059553635.1 Candidatus Streptomyces philanthi | reverse complement strand
TCATGACCCGCCCTGTGACCGTCGGTGTGGACGGCACTCCCCCGAGCCTGGCCGCCGCCGGCTGGGGCGCCCGCGAGGCCGAGCGCCGGGAGGTGCCGCTGAGGCTGCTGTACGCGTGGGAGTGGCAGCCCTACTCCCACGCGCCGCTGACGGGTACGGAGATCCCCAGGCCCTGGTCCGAACGGGCCCCGCACGACATCGCGGAACGGCTCCGCGGCGACTTCCCGGACCTGGAGATCACCGCCGACCAGGTGACCGGCCCGCCCCCGGAGATGCTGTGCGCCGCCGCGAAGGAGTCGGAGCTGCTGGTGATCGGCACGCCCGGCCTCGGCGGCCTGGCCGGTTTCCTCGTGGGCTCGGTGGCGATGTCCACCGTCGCGCACGCCGAGCGGCCCGTCGTCCTGGTCCGCGCCGGCACGGAGGCCGACGACGAGCCGGCGGCGGACCGGGGCCCGGCGCCCGTGGTGCTCGGTCTGGACGTGAGCCGGCCGTTCGGCGAGGTCATCCACTTCGCGTTCGAGGCGGCCGGGCTCCGCGGGGCCCCGCTGCGGGTGGTGCACGGCTGGACCCCGCCCGCCTTCTACACGCACGGGGTGGGGTCGGAGCGCGACTGGGAGTCCGACATCGGTGTGCAGGAGCAGGAGATGACATCGGCGGCGCTGCGTCCGTGGCGGGAGCGGTTCCCGGGGGTGGAGGTCACCGAGCAGTGCGTGGTGGGCCGTCCGGCCGGCCATGTGGTGGAGGCCGGCGCGGGCGCCGCGCTCGTCGTCGTCGGACGGCGCGTCAAGCGGGCGTGGGCCGTGCCGCCGCGCATCGGGCATGTGACGCACGCGGTGCTGCACCACTGCCGTGCCCCGGTGGCCGTCGTCCCGCACGCCTGACGCCCGCGCGCTCGGGCGCGGTCACCGCTCGGGCGTGGTCCCCTCGTCCGGGGGCGCCGGGGGCGCGGCCCCCGCGTCCGTGGTTCCCTGCTGTCCCGTGGTTCCTTGGGGCGCGGCCGCGTTCCAGCCGCCCGCGACCGGGGTTCCCCGGTGTCCGGCGCGTTCGGCACGGGCTCCGTCACCGGTGCACAGCGCCCAGACGACCACGCCGTTCAGCGCGATCAGCACCAGCGCCCAGAAGGGGTGGAAGGGCGCCCAGAGGAACTGGGCGAACATCCCCAGCACGGCCAGGGTGATGCCGACGCCCCGCGCCCACGCCGCGCCGCCCAGGACCGCGGCGCCGGACAGCACGATGACGATGCCGAGGACGAGATGGATCACGCCCCAGCCCGCCAGGCTGAACCGGTACACATAGCCGTTCGCCGCGAAGAAGACCGGGCTGCGGACGAGGGCGGCGATGCCCTCCATCAGCATCATCAGGCCGGCGGCGATCATCATCGTGGCGCCGAACAAGGTCCTGCCGGACGCCGCGAGGTAACCCGGTACGGCGGGCCGGCCGGCCGCGGTGTGCGTGGCCATGTCGCGCTCCTTCCCCAGCGGCCCGGCCGCCTCCCGGCCGGGCACTCCTGTCCTCCAGACTGACGCCGCCGGCGGCCGCGGCCCGTGGGCCGTTCGGCCCCGGCGCGGGCCCGTTCGGGGCCCGTCCTCCCGGGGTGACGCGCCGTGCGGCGGGTGGTCCCGTCCGGTATCCGCCCGTGCGCGGCGGCCGTTTTGAAGTGCGGGAGCCTTTCTCCATACGATCCACCGATGATCACAAGAAAACGGTTGGCGGCCGGGGTCTGCGGGCTGCTCGCCGCGATGACCGTCGCGTTGCTCCCCACACCGGCCAGTGCCGGCGAACCGGTCCCCGGCGAGACCCCGAAGGTCGAGTTGACGCTCGACGTCAGCGGCTCGATGCGGGCCCGCGACATCGACGGGCAGAGCCGGATGGCCGCGGCGAAGCAGGCGTTCAACGAGGTGCTGGACGCGGTGCCGGAGGGCGTCGAGCTCGGCATCCGCACCCTGGGCGCCAACTACCCCGGTGACGACCGGCAGGTGGGCTGCAAGGACACCCGGCAGCTCTACCCGGTCGGGCCGCTCGACCGCAACGAGGCCAAGGCCGCGGTGGCCACCCTCGTCCCGACCGGCTGGACGCCCATCGGCCCGGCCCTGCTGGGCGCCGCGAAGGACCTCAAGGGCGGTGACGGGCCCCGCAGGATCGTCCTCATCACGGACGGCGAGGACACCTGCGCCCCGCTCGACCCCTGCCAGGTGGCGCGCGACATCGCCGCCCAGGGCATCCATCTCACCATCGACACCCTCGGGCTGCTGCCCGACGCCAAGACCCGCAGGCAGCTCAGCTGCATCGCCGAGGCGACCGGCGGCACCTACACCTCGGTGCAGCACTCCGGTGAACTCCGCGACCGGGTCCACCAGTTGGTGGACCGGGCCGCCAAACCCGTCGTCACCCCGGTGGCCACCGAGGGGACGCAGCAGTGCGCCGACGCGCCGAAGCTGACGCCCGGCCTGTACAGCGACCGCGAGAAGTTCGGTGAGCACCGCTGGTACCGGGTCGACGTCCCGGCCGGCCAGGAGCTGCGCGCCTCGGTGAGCGTCGCGGCGGACCGCGCGGTCGACGACGACTACGGGGTGCTGCTGCGGGCCTCGACCCTGCACGGCCGGGAGATCGTCCGCGGCTCCGAGGCCGGTGACGGCCGCACCGATGTGATCTCCTCCGGGCTGCGCTACCCCAAGGCGGAACTCCCCAAGGACGACGGCACGCCGCAGACGGAGACCGTCTGCCTGCGCGTCAGCAACTCCTTCTCCGCGCCCGCCTCCGTCAAGAGGGACCCGGGCCTGCCCGTCGAACTCGCCGTCGACCTGGTGGACGGCCCCCGCGACGCCTCCGACCCGGCGTTCCTCGGCCTGGGCCGCGGCTGGTGGCTGCTGGGCGCGATGGTGGTGGCCGGATTCATCGCCGGCCTGCTGTGGGGCTGGCTCTCCCGCTGGCGCGTGACCGTCTGGAGGACGAACGACTGATGCGTACCGTACGTCTGCTGACCTCCGCCGTCCTGGCCGGCGCCGCCCTCCTCGGCGGCGCCCAGGCGGCCGCCGCCGACCCGTCGCCGAGCGCGAGCGCCGACGGGGAACAGGCCGCGCCGACCGAGGCCGGCACCTCCTTCCGTACCGCTACCGCCGTCCAGCCGGGACAGCGCGCCACCGCCAGCGCCTCCACCGGTGACTACCTCTACTGGTCGCTGCCGCTGGACGCGGGGCAGCGCGCCACCGTCAAGGCCAAGGTGACGCCCGCGCCGTCCGCCCGGCACGGCGCGGCCACCTGGCAGATCGATGTGTACGACGGGCTGCGCCGCCGTCAGGCGTGCACGTACGGCGCGCAGACCAGGGCCACGGACAAGGACAGCGGCGCGGTCGAGCTGTCCTGCACCCTGCGCACCGTCCGCGCTTGGTCACAGCCGTGGGCCAACGACCCGCTGCCGGGCCG
This sequence comes from Candidatus Streptomyces philanthi, assembly GCF_059553635.1. Lineage (NCBI taxonomy): Bacteria > Bacillati > Actinomycetota > Actinomycetes > Kitasatosporales > Streptomycetaceae > Streptomyces > Candidatus Streptomyces philanthi. The sequence continues at coordinate 135 of NZ_JCANQV010000438.1, read as the reverse complement.
CTATTACGTGCGGGTGACCGCGGTCGGTCTGTCACAGAGCGACCTCGGTCTGCCGGTGCGCGCCGAGATGGAGGCCACCGCCGACGACCAGGGCGGCTCCGCCGCCGTGGACGGCAGGCTCGCCGCCCCGCTCGT
>NZ_JCANQV010000437.1:0-3558 GCF_059553635.1 Candidatus Streptomyces philanthi | reverse complement strand
GGACGGTGGCGGTCATCGGCTTCGCCGTCGGCCGGCCCGACGCCGTCGAACACCCCCGCGACTTCAGCACCGCCTACACGGACGCCCCCGGGGTGATGCTCTTCCTGGGTCTGTATCTGGCCATTTTCGGATCGAGTCTGGCACGGCTCGGTGTGCTCTTCCCGCGCTACGCCGCCCGCCTCGGCGGTTCCTGGCTCGCCCGGGGGCTGCGGACGATGGCGGCGGGCTGCTGGCTGGCGCTGCTCTACTGCGCCGCCAAGCTGACCGGCTTCGTCCTCTCCTGGACGGGGCACCCGGCGCCGTGGCTCTCCAACGGCGTGGCCCCGCTGAGCGCCTCGGTCGCCGCCCTCCTCGTCCTCTCCGGCTTCACCCTGCCGGCCGCCGGGCCCCGGGTGGCGGCCTGGCGGCGGCTGCGGCGCCTGTCGCCGCTGTGGCGGGAGGTCACCGCGCAGGCCCCCGAGGTCACCATGGAGCACACGGCCTGGTTCGGGCGCTGGCCCCTCGCCGACCTGGAGTGGCGCGCCAACCGGCAGATGGCCGAGATCCGCGACGTGCAACGCGGCATCCGCGGCCATGTCGAGTCCGACGCCCTGGACATCGCCCGTGAGCGGGGCCGCGCGGTCTCCCTGGACGACCGTCAACTCGCCGCCGTCGCCGAGGCCGTGGCGCTCCGCCGCGGCCTGGAGAACCGCGCGGTGGGCCACGCCCCGGCCCATGCCGCCGACAGCGTCGTGGTCGCCACCGGCGGTGACGAACTCACCGCCGAGTACGCCCATCTGGCCCTGCTCGCCGATGTCTACCGCTCACCGCTGACCGAGACGGTGCTCGCCGAACTGCGCCAGCGCGGCGCGGTGGCCCGCACCTGACCGGCGGCCCCTCCACGTGGTGGCCCGGGACGGGGGTCCGGGCCACCCGCACCGCCCCCGGCGGCACCGGCCCCCGGTGCCGCCGCCGCTCCCGGCGAACCCCCGGCCCCACCAGGGGACTTCCCTCCCCGACCCGCCACTGTCGCCCCACCGGCCACGCCCTACAGTCGGGGACCATGCAGAACACCGCCGGGCCCGGCCCCGACACCGCCGTCGACACGACGCTCCTTCTCGACGACCCGTACACCGCCTACGCCGCGCTGCGGGAGAGCGGCCCCGTGCACCGGATCACCGGGCCCGACGGGCGGCCCGCCTGGCTGGTGACCCGGTACGAGGACGTCCGGGCCGCGCTCGCCGATCCGCGGCTCTCGCTCGACAAGCGCCACGCCGCGCCCGGCGGCTACCGGGGCTTCGCCCTGCCGCCCGCGCTGGACGCCAATCTGATGAACATGGACCCGCCGGACCACACCCGTATCCGCCGTCTGGTCGTCAAGGCGTTCACCACCCGGCGCGTCGAGGCACTGCGCGCCCCCGTACGCCGGACCGCCGACGCGCTGCTGGACGCCGTCGAGCCCGCCGGCCGCGCCGACCTCATCGCCGACTACGCCGGGCCGTTCCCGATCACCGTGATCTGCGATCTGCTCGGGGTGCCGCAGCAGGACCGGCGCGACTTCCGGGCCTGGACCGACGCGCTGCTCACCCCCGACCCCGCCCGTCCGGAGGGGACGCGGGAGGCGATCGGCGAGATGCTGGCGTTCTTCACCGGCCTGATCGCCGCCAAGCGCGCCCGGCCCGGCGAGGACCTGCTCTCCGACCTCATCGCGGTACGCGACGACGACGCGGCGGGCGACGGGAAGGGGCTGTCGGAGGACGAACTGACGTCGCTCGCCTTCCTGGTCCTCTTCGCCGGCTACGAGAACACCGTGCACCTCATCGGCAACGCCGTCCTCGCCCTGCTCGACCATCCCGAGCGGATGGCCCAGTTGCGCGGCGATCCGGCCGAAATCCCCGACGCCGTCGAGGAGTTCCTGCGATTCGACGCACCCAACCCGCTCGCGATCCGCCGCTTCCCCAAGGAGGACCTGGAGATCGGCGGTGTACGGATCCCGGCGGGCGAGAGCGTGCTGCTGTCCACCGCCTCCGCGAACCGGGACCCGGCCCGCTTCCCCGCCCCCGACACGCTGGACTGGGGCCGCGACCTCACCGGCCACCTCGCGCTGGGGCACGGCATCCACCACTGCCTGGGCGCGCCGCTGGCCCGGATGGAGACCGCGACCGCCCTCGCCGCGCTCCTGGAGCGCTTCCCCGGGCTGCGTCTGGCCGTTCCGCGCGACACGCTGCGGCACCGGAGGACGCTGCGCGCACGTGGCTTGATCTCGCTCCCCGTCAGCTGGTGATTCCGAGAACGAACACGTTTCTGAGGCAAAAGCGTTCTGCGATGCGGTAGAAAGGTCTTGGGACCCGCCCGGTGTGCATCCCCCGTCGCACCGGGCGGGTCGTCCTGTCCCGCGACACGCCGGACGTCCCCCTCCCGCGCCGTCCTCCTTGGGCCGTATGGCGCAGCAGCCCCTGCGGGCCTCCCGGGCCGTTCCTAGCGTGACGGCCATGGCACTTGACGCGCATCTCCTCAGGAAGACCGGTGCGCTGGTGGTGATCGCCGCCGGCGTGTCGCTCAGCTCCATATCCACCCCCGCCCACGCCGCCGGACCGGCCGCCCCGGACCGGTCCGCGGTCCGCGCCGCGTCCCCGGACGACGCGCCCGACCTGTCCGCCCTCTCCTGGGCCGTGACCGACGCCGACACCGGCGACGTCCTGGCCGCCAAGGACATCCACCGCAGGCTCGCCCCGGCCAGCACCCTCAAGACCCTCTTCGCCGACACCGTCCTGCCGAAGTTCAGCTCCGGAGCCGTCCACCAGGTCAGCGCGGCGGACCTCGACGGCATCGGCGCGGGCAGCAGCCTCGTCGGCGTCGAGGAGGGCGCCGACTACACCGTCGCCGACCTGTGGCGCGGTGTCTTCCTCCGCTCCGGCAACGACGCGGTCCACGTGCTGGCCGCGATGAACGGCGGCTGGCAGACCACCGCCGACGAGATGCAGGAGACCGCGGACCGGCTCGGCGCCCAGGACACCATCGTCGTCTCCCCGGACGGCTACGACGCCCCCGGGCAGGTGTCCTCCGCCTACGACCTGACCCTCTTCGGCCGCGCTGGGCTCACCAACGCCGACTTCGCGCGCTACTGCTCCACCGCGCGCGCCGACTTCCCGACCCCCGACGGCGGCATCGAAGAGATCGAGAACACCAACCGGCTGCTGTCCGGCTCCCACGGCGTCACGCCCTACCCGGGCGTCATCGGCGTCAAGAACGGCTACACCACCCAGGCCGGCAACACCCTGATAGCCGCGGCCGAACGGGACGGGCACACCCTGCTGGCCACCGTCCTCAACCCGCAGTCGGGCGAGAACAACGCGGTCTACAAGGAGGCCGCCTCGCTCCTGGACTGGGGCTTCGCGCACGTGGGCACCGCCGAACCGGTCGACTCGATCCCCACCGTCCGCCTCCCCGAGACCGTGCCGGAACCCGAACCCGTCCGGCTCGATGACGGGGACGACGAGGACCGGTACGACTTCACCGACGGCAGCGTCGACCTCAAGAACGAAGGACCCGACCGGAGAACCGCAGTGCAGGCCGCCG
>NZ_JCANQV010000436.1:0-3561 GCF_059553635.1 Candidatus Streptomyces philanthi | reverse complement strand
GGGGCATCAGCCGTATACGCCGGACGAGGTGCGTGAAGCACTCCAGATCGGGCCCGACACCCCGATCCTCACGACCGACGCGCGGCATCGCACCGAGGCGAAGAACACGCTCATCACGCTGGTCGAGCATGCGCTGATGGCCCGTCTCCAGTAGGGCGGACAGGCCGGGCGGGCCGGTTCCAGGGCCATGGAAGGGATCTGTGGCCTTGGACACGCCGTCCCTCGCGTTCATAACATTTCGACAGTGAATCGGCCCGCTGTCGACACCCCTTGCGCACAACCGGTTCCGCTGCGCTCACATTTCTCCCGCCTTTTGCCGTGGCTCGCCCTTAACGCCCCTTTTATCTCAGGCTTTCCGGCGCCTCCCGCCACCGTGTCCAGTGTTTGGAACGCACCGCCCTGACGTGCTGAAATTCGCTGAACTCCGGATGAGTAGCGCCCAGAAGAAACGGCACGGCAGATTCGTGCCGGCGCCGAGAGGTTGTTGTCGAGTGAGGCGAAGCAGGTCAAGTCCCGCGCCGCAGGAACCGCGGCGCGGCAACTTCACCCCGCCACAGCGCGACGGGGCACCTGACACGCCGAACGGCGTCATCGCCCCGCCCGAGGTCAGCGGCGGACGTTACTCCCCCCGCAACTGGCGGGTGGCCACCCGCCTCAACGCCATTCTGCTGATCCCCGTACTCGTCGCCCTGGTCTTCGGCGGGCTGCGGGTCGAAAGCTCGTTCTCCACCTGGCAGGACGCCAAGGACGCGGAGGAGACCGCGAAGGTCGTCCGCGCCGCCCTCGCCTACGGCAACGCCCTCCTCGACGAACGCGACCGCACCGCCCGGCCGCTGCTGGAGGGCCGCAAGGACGACCCGGCCGTCGCCGGGGCGCGCGGCGCCACCGACGCCGCCGCCCGGGAATTCCGCACCGCCGTGAAGACCATGCCCGACACCCCGGGCCTGCGGCGCCGTCTGACGCTCTTCCGCAAGGCCGAGCCCAAGCTCGACAAGCTGCGCTCCGCCGCCTTCACGCCCGCCCTCGGCGGGGTGCGGACGGAGGAGGGATACGTCGAGATCCAGCACCCGCTGATGGAGTTCGCCAACGAACTCGGCCTGGGCACCGGCAACATCACCTCCTATGGCCGCACGGTCTACGCCGTCTCGCTGGCCAAGGCCGCCGCCTCGCTCCAGCGCTCCATCGGCACCCATCTGCTGGTCTCCCCCGCCGACGGCGCCCGGGAGCACACCCGCCAGCTCACCGCCTTCGCCTCGTACACCTACCTCGAACGCATCGCCGTCGAGGAGTACACCTCCGGCGGCACCCCCGCCGATGTCGCCCGGCTGCACAAGGACACCGCGGCGCTGAAGAAGCCCTCGGGTCCGCTGGCCGCGCAGATCGCGTCGGGCGCGGGGGCCGAGGAGCTGGACGGCCGGGGCATCACGCCGAAGACCTGGTTCGCCGCGTCCACCGGTACGTTCGACATGTACCGGTCCATCGAGAAGGACCTCGCGGACAAGGCCGTCGCCGAGGCCGCGCAGATCTCCTCGGACGCCAAGGCCGCCACCTTCACCGACTCCGCGATCGTGCTGGCCGCGCTGGGCGCCGCGTTCGTCGTCGCCGGTCTGATGGCCCGCCGGATGAGCCACAACATGCGCCGGCTGCGCACCGCGGCCTTCGGCATCGCCGAGCAGCGCCTGCCGATGCTGGTCGACCAGCTCTCGCGCACCGACCCGGGCCGGGTCGACACCCGCGTCCAGCCCATCCCGATCGCCACCACGGACGAGATCGGTGAGGTCGCCCGCGCCTTCGACCAGGTGCACCGCGAGGCCGTACGGCTCGCCGCCGAACAGGCCCTGCTCCGCGGCAACGTCAACGCGATCTTCACCAACCTCTCCGTCCGCAACCAGGGGTTGATCGAGCGTCAACTGACGCTGATCACCGAACTGGAGAACAACGAGGCGGACCCGGACCAGCTCCAGAACCTCTTCCGGCTCGACCACCTCGCCACCCGGATGCGGCGCAACGGCGAGAACCTGCTCATCCTCGCGGGTGAGAATCCCGGCAGCCGCTGGGACCAGCCGGTCCCCCTCGTCGACGTGCTGCGCGCGGCCGTCTCCGAGGTCGAGTCGTACGAGCGCATCGAGCTGGCCGCGGTCCCCGAGGCCGACGTCCACGGCGCCGTCGTCACCGACCTGGTGCATCTGCTCGCCGAACTGCTGGAGAACGCCACCGCGTTCTCGTCCCCGCAGAGCAAGGTGCGGGTGAGCGCGGCCCGGCTGCCGGACGGCCGGGTGATGACCGAGATCCACGACAAGGGCATCGGCCTGACCCCCGAGGACTTCGCGGACATCAACCACAAGCTGGCCAATCCGCCCAGCGTGGATGTCACCGTCTCCCAGCGCATGGGCCTGTTCGTGGTCGGCCGGCTCGCCGACCGGCACGGCATCCGCGTCCAGCTGCGCCCCTCGGGCGAGCAGGCGGGCACCACCTCCCTCGTCATGCTGCCCGCGGCCCTCACCCTGGACGGCGGCGGAGCGCCCCAGGAGGGCGTCCCGGCCGGCCCCGCGCAGCCGCAGGCCCCCTACGGGGACGCCGCGTACCCCGCCGCCGGCCCCGGCATGTCCGGCGCCCCGTCCCCGGACCCGCTGCACGGCGCGGGCACGGTCCCCGCGACCGCCGCGCAGCCGCCCTACGGGGACGGGTCGGCGTACGGCGCCCCCGTCTATCCGGAAGCGGATCAGCCGTTCCCCGACGCCTCGTACCCGGCCCACGGAACGTTCGCCGACACGGCCGTCCCGGAGCCCGCCGCGCAGCAGCCGTACGCCCCCGCGTCCCCGGAGCGTCACGACGCCTGGGCCGAACCGGTGGCCTACGACGGGCACTTCGGGCACGAAGCGGAATCTGACCGGAATACATCTGCCGCTCCCGCGGATGCGTCCGAGCGCGTACCATTCGACAGTCCGGGCCCCTCCCCGAGCGACTCCCACTCGCTGACCGGCGCCGGCCTGCCGCGCCGCTCCGGCCCTGCCGGGCAGCCGGCACAGGCGCAGCAGCAGTGGCAGCAGCCCGAGGAGCCGGCGTCGCCCCCGCAACCGCAGGCAACGTCGGAAACCGGCCAGGACGGCTCCGGCTGGCGCAGCGCCAACGACGAGCGCTGGGCGAAGGCGGAGCGGCTGCGCGAGCCGAAGGCCGGCGGGGTGACCTCCTCCGGTCTCCCGAGGCGGGTGCCCAAGGCCAACCTGGTCGAAGGCACCGCGGAGCAGTCCGTGCAGGGCGGCCCCCAGGTCTCCCGGGCCCCGGAGGACATCCGCGGCAGGCTGAGCAATCTGCGCCGCGGTGTCCAGCAGGGACGCACCGCGGGCACGGACCCCTCCGGGGTCCCCCACAATGACCAACAGGGCTTCGGCCCCGGCAGCACCTACGATCAGGAGCGTTAGTGTGAGCCCGATGAGCCAGGCGGCGCAGAACCTGAACTGGTTGATCACCAACTTCGTGGACAACACCCCCGGTGTGTCCCACACGGTCGTGGTCTCCGCGGACGGTCTTCTCCTCGCCATGTCCGACGGCTTCCCCCGT
>NZ_JCANQV010000435.1:0-3588 GCF_059553635.1 Candidatus Streptomyces philanthi | reverse complement strand
GGCCGCGCGGCCTCGGCGGCCAGCGCCTCCTGGAGCGACGGCGGCAGCAGCGACCCGACCATCGCCGCCCCCGCGGCCGCCGCGCTCACTCCCAGTACGCGCCTACGGGATACCTCCGGTGCCACGTCCGACCTCCCAGTCGACGGTCAATGACCCTCTGCCGGGCCACTGCGTTGGTGCGACGGGGACGCTAGTGCGACTGCGTGACCTCGGACAGGTACCGAGATGACATTTCCGCGAACGAATGAGCGAACAACTTGACGCGAAGGGGGCGCCGACCCGCCCCACCCGCATAATCGCTGCCTACGATTCGCAAGCACCCAAGGGCGCGGCCTGGCCCCTGGAATCCGCCCGCTACGAGTGCGCCGGGGGTGCTTCCGCCCCCCTGAGGTCCTTGACGTGCCGCGTCGTGCCGGGTGAGCCTCGTAGAACCTTGTGGAAGCGACTGCCCATCGGAGGCAGGCATGGCCTTACTGTTCATCGCCAAGGACCCGGAGACTGATGGGGCGAACTGCCCCACAGTATGGGTGGATGACGAGAAGCAAGAGATCGTGGTGCAAGGCTGGAAGGCCGAGGCCGAGACGCTGGCGAAGTGCTTGGAGACTGGCCCAGTCCCTGACCGCGAAGACGTAGTTCGGCTCCCCCTTCGTATGGTGGCGGCGATCCGGGAGGCATGTGATGTGGCAGAGCGCGCCGCCGTTCGGTGAGTTGCTGGCGGACTGCCAGCGGTCAGCAGTTCACCTGGAGACGCGGGATCACTACGACGATCCGGACGAAGCTCCGCGCGTCGCCGCGTGGAAAGCAGGCCACCGACCAGACCCTGACGACCGGGCATCGTGGTGGCGTCCGTGGCTCGACCTCGTGTCTGAAACTGTCGCCCGGGGCGTCGTCATCCGCCGGGCCCGGATCATTTCGGAGCCGGTGAGCGAGTACACCCGGTATCTGTACGACGGCACGTTCACCAATGTCGCGGCGGGCGAACAAATCCGATGGCTCCCGCGCCGGGAGGCGTCGGATATCGCGCTGCCGGGGAACGACTTCTGGCTGTTCGATGACCGGCTGGTGAGGTTCGGCTACTTCTCCGGTGAGGGCACATACCTGGGTGACGACGTCACCGACGAGCCCGACGTGGCGAAGCTGTGCGCGTCGGCGTTCGAGGCCGTGTGGGAGCGGGCCACACCCCACGACCAGTACAAGATCTGAGGTCCCGACCAGCACATGCCCGCGTCCCCCTCTTCCAGCGTTCAGGATGCCCGAAAGGCGGTCGCCGCCCGGCTGCGGGAGATGCGCCGGGACGCGGGCCTCAGTGCCAGGGCGGTTGCGAGTAGGACGGGTTGGTACCCGTCGAAGGTGTCACGCCTTGAGAACGCGGTCACCCCGCCGTCCGACGCTGACGTGCGCGCGTGGTGCCGGGCCTGCGGCGCAGAGGACCAGGCCGCCGATCTCATCGCCGCTACCCGGACCGCTGAGGACGCGTACGTCGAGTGGCGGCGGTTGCAACGGACCGGGATGCGCCGCTTGCAAGAGTCGTACGTGCCGCTGTTCGAGCGCACGCGGGTGTTCCGCGTCTACTGCTCCAACGTCGTGCCAGGGCTGCTCCAGACTGACGCGTACGCCCATGCACTGCTGTCGTCCATCGCTCGTTTCCGAGGAACGCGCGACGACGTTTCAGAGGCCGTGAGCGCCCGCATGGAGCGCTCGCACGTGATCCGTGAGGGAAACCACCGCTTCGCGCTGCTCGTCGAGGAGGCGGTTCTACGGCATCGCGTCGGCGACGCTGAGGCGATGGCGGGCCAACTGGGCTATCTGCTGTCGGTCATGGCACTCCCGTCCGTCTCACTTGGGGTGATCCCGTTCACCGCCGAACGGGGCATGTGGATGACCGAGACCTTCAGCGTTTATGACGAGGAACAGGCCCAGGTCGAGTTGCTGACTGCTCAGGTGAACGTGACCGCGCCATCCGAGGTGCGGCAGTACCTCAAGGCGTTCGGAGAGTTCGCCAGGCTCGCCGTCTACGGAGCCGAAGCACGGGCCCGCATCACTGCTGCGATCGACGCGCTGGGGTGAAGGCGTAGAACTCCGTAGAACTCCCTAGGTACTGGCTGACGCCGGTCCTTAGCGTCGTCTCGCAGACGACAGGAGGAGCGGGGCCGTGAAGCCGATCACGTATTCGCAACCACCGGTAGATCTTCCGCTGTTGGGCTCTGGGGAACCGAAGGGCGATCCCGATTGTGATGTGTGCCGGGCCTTGACCGGGCAGCGTGCCGAGGCGCGGGGTCGGGGGGACATGTCGCGGGTGTCCGACTGCAACGTGGAGATCCGGCAGCACCCCCACGCCGGGCGGCGGAAGTGATCACCCCGGCGGACATGGGTCACCCGGTGGCCGACGAGTGGGGGCGCGTGTTCGTCCTGCGGGACCTCATACCCGGCTACGAGGACCCGGCGGACCCGCCCGACGACCGGCGCAAGCGCCCGACCGCGTTCCTCTCGCCGGAAGGCGGCGGCGTGGAGTGGACCGTCCCGCCGGATGCCGTGCACCGGGTCTCGTCCCCGCAGTACCCGAAGAAGCCCCGGAAGGAGAGGCGGCGCGATGAGGCCGAGTGACGCCGAGCAGCGCCGGGCCACCCTGGCGTTCATGCTCGCCGCCCACCATGCGGAACTCGACCTGGAGGGCATCGGGGAACCGGCCGCGCGGCCCGGTGGCTACGCACCGCTGTACGGCCCCGGCAGGGTGCCTCTCGGGGGAGCGACGCCGCAGGGTCTGCGGTGGCTGGCTTCGGCCATCCGGGCGGCACCCGCCCGCGCCCCGGAGTTCCCGGTCCGGCCGAGGGTGACGGACGCGGACATCGCCGCTCTGACTGCGGCCAGGATGCTGCGGGAAACCCTGGCGGCGGAGGGACACCCCGCCCAGGTATGGGCCCGCACCCCGACCGCCAGGAAGCCGCAGGTGTGGCTACCGGACCCGATCCCGGCCCCCGTGGCCCAGCGGATGGCGTCCGCTCTGAACGTCTACGACTGGTACGGGGGGATGCGTTCCCCCGGCCGCTGAGCCCCCGTCCGGCCGTGCCCAACCCTGGACAGGCCGAGCGGCCGGACGGGTCTCCAAAGCACGACACGCCCCCTTACCGGAAGGGACACAAGAATGGGTAGGAAGGACTTCGAGAACGCGGGGGAGCCGTGGGACCCGCAGGCCAACCAAGGGCAGGCGACCGACCCGGACACCCGCGTCTCCCAGAACGGTGACGTGCACAGCGGCATGGCGGACGACAGGGACCGCGAACAGGAGTAGCAGGGATGATCCACGGCGAGCACCTGGCGGACGACCTCAAGCGCGATCACGGTTTCATGCGGTGCGAGCTGATCCACGACGGTAAGGCCGTCGTCATGCGGAAGCCCGGTAGCGACCGCTGGACCGTCGTCCCGCTCCGGTGGCTCACCAGTGACGCCGTGGACGTCATCAAGACCCAGGCCGGGATCACCCTGGTCTGAGTCGCATCACGAACGCCCCGTCTGCGCGTCTCCCCCGTGGCGCGCAGGCGGGGCCTTTCTGCTGGTCAGCAGTAGGCTTACAGGAGGATTCAATCGTCC
>NZ_JCANQV010000434.1:0-3659 GCF_059553635.1 Candidatus Streptomyces philanthi | reverse complement strand
CCGTCGAACGGATCAGGCGCAAGGGCCAACTGGTCGTCGGCGTCGACCAGAACACCTACCGGTGGGGCTACCGCGACGCCGGCAGCCATGAGCTGGAGGGCTTCGACATCGATCTGGCGCGGGCCATCGCCCGCGACATCCTGGGCCCGCACCCGAAGGTGGTCTTCCTCGCGGTGACGACCAGCCGGCGCATCCCGGCCCTCCAGCAGCGCCGGGTGGACCTGGTGGTGCGGACGATGACGATCAACTGCGCGCGCAAGCGGCAGGTCGCGTTCTCCACGGCGTACTTCCAGGCCGGTCAGCAGGTACTGGCGCCCGCCGCGTCCCCGATCACCGCGTTCGACGGGTCGCTGCGCGGCAGGCGGGTGTGCACGGCCGCCGGGTCGACCGGTGAGGCCGCGCTGCGCGCCGGGGCGCACGGCGCGCGGGTGCAGGTCGTGCCCAACCAGCTCGACTGCCTGGTGCGGTTGCAGCTCGGCGAGACCGACGCGGTGGTCACCGACACCTCCCTCGCGGCGGCGCAGGCGGCCCAGGACCCGACGGTCGAGCTGAAGGGCCCGCCCTTCACCGACGAGCGCTACGGCGTGGCCGTGAACCGCGCCGACACCGACCTGGTGCGCCGGGTGAACAAGGTGCTGGAGGACTACCGGGGCGACGGCGGCCCCGGCAGCCCCTGGATGCGCGCCTACCGCACCTGGCTGAAGGGTGACATGCCCGGCATAAAAGGCCCCCCGCGGCCGGAATACAGCGACTGATCACCCCACGGAGCGGCCGGATGGCGGCACTATGAGGAGGAACCCGCCACCAAGGACCGAGGGAGCGGACGAGGGCACACCCGTGAGGCGACCGGGCGCACCGAACGCCGCGCACCGTACGCAGTTTGGAGAGGTGATGATGGGGTCTCCTGGAGCCCTTCCCGCGGACGCGGGGAGTCCGGACGGCCGGGTGATGGACCTGGAGGAGGCCGACCGCGCCCTGGCGCGGCTCGGCGCCGAGTACGAGGCGGTCGAGTCGTCGCTGCTCGCGTTGCAGGACCACGCGGGCCGGCGGCTGCTGGAGGGTGCGGAGCTGACCGGCGTCACCCGGGAGCGGTGGGCGTCCGCGGAGCGCTCCATCACGGTGCTCTGGTCGTACTTCGACGCGTACACGGCCGCGTTGGCGGCGGCGCGCGAGGTGCGGGCGCGGCGCCGCTGGCCGTCCACCGCCGACCTCGCGGAGCTGACGGAGCTGCTGCGCGGGCGCGGGGTGACGGTGACGGGCGCGGCGGCCGGGGAGAGCGGCGGCGCGTCCGGGACGCGTGTGCTGCCCCTCACCCTTCCCGAGCTGGTCACCCGCATCACCGAGCGCTATGCGCGGGCGCTGGACGTCATCGTCGCCGCCGACGCCGTGTGGACGGCGCTGCCCGCCCGTATCGACCTGCTCTCCGCCGAACTGCGGCGCGTCCGTTCGCTGGCCCGCTCCGTCGGGGTGCGGCCCGGGGAGCATCCCGCGGGCGACGACCTGGAGGAGATCACCGGTGAACTGGCGCGGCTGCGCGCCGAGGTGATCGCCGATCCCCTGGCGTTCTGGGTGCCGTCCGGCGGCGGCAGCGCGGCGCCCGGCGGCGGCCGCCCCGACACCGCGCGCTACGACCGGGCGGCCCGCGCCCTGGAGGACGTACGGCGGGAGATCGAGGCGGTGCTGGACGTGCGGCAGGACGCGGAGCTGCGGCTGATGCGGCTGCGGGACGTGCTGTCGCGGGCGGACCGCACGCTGACCGAGGCGCGGCAGGCGCGCGGCGAGGTGCTGGCGAAGATCGCCGCGTCGGAGGTGCCCGCGGTCAGCGGCCCGTCGACGGCGCTGCACGAGCAGCTGGCCGCGGCCGTCGACTATCGCAGGCGCTCCCAGTGGCACCGGCTCTCCCCGCTGCTGGAGCGCCTGGAGGTGAGCGCGGAGGACGAACTCCAGCGGGCCCGCGCGTCGTTGACGGCGGTGACCGCCCCGCTGGCGGTGCGCGCCGAGCTGCGCGGGCGGCTGGACGCCTACCGCGCCGAGACGGCCCGCCGCGGCGTCGCGGAGGACCCGCTGCTGGTGGAGCGGTACGACGCGGCCCGGCGGATGCTGTGGAGCGCGCCGTGCGACCTGCGGGCCGCCGAGCACGCGGTGCTCTGCTACCGGCGCGCCGCCGCGGAGGCACTGGTACCGGAGCAGCGGGACGGCGGGGGTGCGGGGTGACGGCACCACCGGACGACAGGTGCGCCCGCCCGGGGTGCACGGGCCGCCGTACGGACAGCGGGGGCGGTGAACCGTCCTGCGACGTGTGCGGTCTGACGCCCGCGCCGGCCCCGGGCGGGCTGCTGGCGGCGCAGCCGACGTCGGTGACGGAGCGGATGCCGGGCGGCGGGGTGGGACGGCAGCGGTCGCCCGGGGCCACCGTGCCCGCCCCGCGCCGGGGCGGTGGCCGGCCCGGGATCACGGCCGTGTCCGTCCCGGCGCGGGAGACGCCCGGCAGCGGCGGGGTGGTCTCCGGCCCGTCCCACGGGCGGTTGGGCGCCGGTCTGGTGACGATGCCGCAGGTACCGCGCCCCGACCCGTACACGGTGGTGCTGGAGAACCCGGAGGTGCCGGAGCGCAAGCGGTTCTGCGGGCGCAACGACTGCGGCGCCCCGGTGGGCCGTACCCGCGGTGAGGTGCCGGGGGCGCCGGAGGGGGTGTGCGTCTCCTGCGGCCATCCGTACAGTTTCGTGCCCAAGCTGCGGGCCGGTGACCTGGTGCACGGCCAGTACGAGGTGGTGGGCTGTCTGGCGCACGGCGGCCTCGGCTGGATCTATCTGGCGCTGGACCGGGCGGTCGCCGACCGCTGGGTGGTCCTCAAGGGCCTGCTGGACACCGGTGACGAGGAGGCGCTGGCGGTGGCGGTGTCCGAGCGCCGCTTCCTCGCCGAGATCGAGCACGCCAACATCGTGCGGATCTACAACTTCGTCGAGCACCCGGACCGGGCGACGGGCCGCCGCGACGGCTACATCGTCATGGAGTACGTCGGCGGCCGCTCCCTCAAGGACCTCGCCAACGACCGGCGCGCGGCGAACGGGCGGCGCGATCCGCTGCCGGTGGAGCAGGCGTGCGCGTACGGCATCGAGGCGCTGGAGGCGCTGGGGCACCTGCACAGCCGGCGGTTGCTCTACTGCGACTTCAAGGTCGACAACGCCATCCAGCAGGACGACCGGCTCAAGCTGATCGACATGGGCGCGGTGCGGCGCATGGACGACACCGAGAGCCCCGTCTACGGGACGATCGGCTACCAGGCGCCCGAGGTCGCCGCCGTCGGCCCGTCCGTCGCCTCCGACCTCTACACCGTCGCCCGCACCCTCGCCGTCCTCACCTTCGACTTCCAGGGCTTCACCAATGTCTTCGCGGACTCGCTGCCCGACCCGGAGCACATCGAGGTCTTCCGCACGTACGAGTCCTTCCACCGGCTGCTGGTCCGGGCCACCGACCCGGACCCGGCCCGCCGCTTCGGGTCGGCGCGGGAGATGGCCGAGCAGCTGACCGGGGTGCTGCGGGAGGTGGTGGCGCTGCGGACGGGCGAGCAGCGGCCCGCGGTGTCCACACTGTTCGGCCCCGAACTGCGGGTGGCGGACAGCGAGGTGGTGGCACCCGCCGAGGGCGACAGCTCGCTG
>NZ_JCANQV010000433.1:0-3672 GCF_059553635.1 Candidatus Streptomyces philanthi | reverse complement strand
CCGGGCGGCCGCGGCCGCCACCGCCTCCCGGCTGCGCCGCTCGTCGGCCGGTATCACGAGGAGGGCGTCGACCTGACGGTCCAGCAGCGCGCCGATGCGGGCGCCCTCGGTGACCGGGTCGTCGTCGCAGTCGGCGAGGAGCACCGCCCGGCCCTCGGCGTGCAGGGCGTGTTCCATCGCGCGGACGAGCGCGGGGAAGAACGGGTTGGTGATCTGCGGCAGGACCAGGCCGACGGTGCCGGTGGAGCGGCTGCGCAGCGCGCGGGCGACCTGGTTGGGCCGGTACCCCAGGCGGGCCGCGGCCTCCCGTACGGCACGGGCGGTCTCCTCGCCCACCGGCCGGGTGCCGCCCAGCACACGGGAGACCGTGGCGATCGAGCAACCCGATGCGCGGGCGACATCCCGCAGCGTGACGTCGGCCACCGTCCCCGGCCCCCTTCCGTCGGTCCGGCTGAGTCCGCAGGGAGCATACGCCCCCAAGGCGGTGGGCAAACGATATCCCCCGGGCGCACGGCACATATCGCCTCGCACGGGCAACTTCCCAGGTGTTCGCCCCGGAAATGTTCAGAAGTAGGGAATTTGGTCCATTGACAGCGAACCGTTCCATGGGACAGGTTTCAGGAGAACGTTTTCCCGCCAGTTCCGAGGGAGGTGTGCCGTGTTATCCGCACCGTCCGGCAGCGGCACCGGTCCCGCCGGTATCGCGGCCGCCCCGTAGCGCCGCCGCCGGTGAGGGGCCGCGCACGCCGCCCGCCGGATTCCGCGCTTCTCCCACGGGTGCTCCGGGCCCGCGACGGCCCGCCCGCCGTAGCCGGCCGGCACCCGGAAACCGTTCTCCCGCCGCCCCCGCCCCGTGCGGAACGGCGGGACGTCCGCACCCACAGATCGACCGATCAACCAGAGCAAAGGGGCTCTTCCGTGGCCAGAAAGATCATCCTCGACTGCGACCCGGGGCACGACGACGCAATCGCCATGCTCCTGGCCCACGGCAATCCCGACATCGAGCTGGTCGCCGTCACCACCGTCGTCGGCAACCAGACCCTGGAGAAGGTGACCCGCAACGCGCTGTCCGTGGCGGCCATCGCCGGGATCACCGGCGTCCCGTTCGCGGCGGGCAGCCCGCGGCCGCTGGTCCGCTCCATCGAGAACGCCCCCGACATCCACGGCGAGACCGGGCTGGACGGCCCGGAGCTGCCCGCCCCGGCGTTCGAGCTCGACCGCCGCCACGCCGTCGACCTGATCATCGACACGGTGATGTCCCACGAGCCCGGCGAGATCACGATCGTGCCGACCGCCGGTCTCACCAACATCGCCCTGGCCGTCCGCAAGGAGCCCCGGATAGCCGAGCGGGTCCGCGAGGTCGTCCTGATGGGCGGCGGCTACCACGAGGGCAACTGGAGCGCGGTCGCCGAGTTCAACATCATCATCGACCCCGAGGCCGCGCACATCGTCTTCAACGAGGGCTGGCCGGTCACCATGGTCGGCCTCGACCTGACGCACCAGGCGCTGGCCACCCCCGAGGTCGAGGCGAAGATCGCCGCCGTCGGCACCAAGCCCGCCCGGTTCGTCCTCGAACTGCTCGACTTCTTCCGCGAGGCGTACCGCGAGAACCAGGGCTTCGAGCACCCGCCCGTCCACGACCCCTGCGCGGTGGCGTACGTCATCGACCCGAGCGTGATGACCGTCCGCAAGGCCCCGGTCGACATCGAGCTGCGCGGCGCCCTGACCGTCGGCATGACGGTGACGGACTTCCGCGCGCCCGCCCCCGACGACTGCCCCACGCAGGTCGCCGTCAAGCTCGACCACGAGCGGTTCTGGAACCTCGTGGTGGACGCCCTGGAGCGGATCGGCGACGGCGGCGCGGCATGAACCTCCCCACCACGGAGCGTCCCCCCACGGCGCCGGGCGGCTCGTCCGGCATCCGGGTGGGCGTCCTCCTCACGGCCCTGCTCGCGGCCTGTTTCGCCTTCCAGCTGAACGCGAGCATGCTCAGTCCCGCGCTGAAGAACATCGAGGACACCCTCGGCGTCAGCTCCGCCGAGGTCGGTCTGACCCAGACCGCGTTCTTCACCTCGGCGGCGCTGTTCTCGCTGTTCGTGCCGCGGCTCGCCGATTTCGCCGGACGCCGCAAGGTGCTCGCGGGCATGCTCGCCCTGATGGTCGTCGGCTGTGTGATCGCGGCGCTGGCGACCAGCGTGCCGGTGCTGTTCATCGGCCGCGTCGTGCAGGGCGTGAGCGGTCCCGTCGTCCCCCTCTGCCTGATCATGCTGCGGGTCGAGGTCCAGGAGCCGAAGCGGTACGGGACGCTGCTCGGCGTGATCACCGCCGTCAACGGCGGCATCGCCGGCCTGGACTCCCTCGCCGGCGGCTACCTCGCCGACCACCACGGCTTCGCCTCCGTGTTCTGGGCGATGGCCGTCGTCGCGGCGGTCGCCACCGCGCTGGTCCTGCTCCTCGCGCCCGAGTCGAAGGCTCCCTCCGAGGGCCGGATGGACTGGGCGGGGGTCGCCCTGCTGGTCGTCCCGGTCGGCGCGCTGCTGACCGCGTTCAACGAGGCCGGCAAGCTCGCCGACGCCAACTGGCCGCTGATCGCGGTCCTGGTCGTGGTGGCCGCTGCGGTGTTCGCGCTGTTCTGGCGTACGGAGAACCGCAGCGCGCACCCGCTGGTCGCCACCCGGCACCTCAAGCAGCGCTCCACCTGGGCGACGCTGCTGACCACCGTGCTGACCATGACCGGTGTCTTCGCCGTGATGAACGGGCTGATCCCCGCGTTCGCCCAGGACGCGGAGGCCGGTCTCGGGATGACGGCGGAGCAGTCCGCGTGGTGGACGCTGACGCCGTACGCCCTCGCGGGCCTGGCGATGGGCCCGCTCGCCGGCCGGCTCGCCGCCACCTTCGGCTACGGGCGGATGCTGCGGCTGGGGCTCATCGGCTCGGCGACGACCGTCGTGCTGATGCTGTTCACGATCCACGGGCACTCGCGGGTGCTGCTGCTGGTGATGTCGCTGATGGTGGGCGTCGCCTACGCGGGCATCGCGAACATCGTGCTCAACGGCCTCGGCATCGTGCTCTCCCCCGCCGAGAACCCGGGCTTCCTGCCCGGACTGAACGCCGGCGCGTTCCACCTCGGCGCGGGACTGAGCTTCGCGGTGCTCTACGCGGTCAAGACGGCGGTGACCCCGGCCGATCCCACCTCGGTCGGCGGGTACACCGGCGGCATGATCACCGGTGTGATCATCCTGGCCGCGGCGCTGGCGGCGTCGTTCCTGATCCCGAAGCCGACGGCGGCGGAGGCCACGGACTGACCCGGGCCCCGCACCTGCCCACCACGACCGCCCGCCGACCGGTTCCCCACCGGACGGCGGGCGGTCGCCCGTCCGGGGCGCTCCCCGTCCCGTCTCACCGTGCCGGGCGGAGGCGGGCGCCCACGGTCCGGGCAGCGGCGGCCGCCGCGCCGGCCGCCAGGCCCGTGGCGGCGAGGACGAGCAGGGCGGTGCGGTCGGGCGGCCGCCAGGCCAGCTCGGCGGCGGTGTGCAGGACGAACCCGTCGAGGAACGTCCAGCACACCAGAGCGGCGACCGGGACGTGCCGGGGCCATGCCACGACGGCGGCGACGGCCGTGAGCAGGGCGAAGGCACCGAACGCCACGGCGGAATGGCCGCCCGCCCCGGT
>NZ_JCANQV010000432.1:0-3690 GCF_059553635.1 Candidatus Streptomyces philanthi | reverse complement strand
GCGCACGACCCGGAGGCCACCGCCGCCGTGATGTTCACCAGCGGCACCACGGGACCCTCCAAGGGCGTCGCCGTCTCCCACCGCGCGATCCGCACCAACGCCGCCCAGTTCGGCGACGCCCACCGCATCGGGGCCGCTTCCGTCGTCCTGTGCCATCTGCCGATCGTCTCCCCGATGCACATGAACGCCGCCGTACGGGCCGGCGCCTGCCAGGTGTTCTGCCCCGACCCCGCCATCGAGGCGTCCCTCCAAGCGGCCCGCGAGCACCGCGCCACCCACTACTACAGCCTCCCGGTACGGCTGACCCGCCTGGCCACCGCACCGGAGTTCGCCGACGTCCGCCTCCCGGACCTCACCATGGCCGCGGCCGGCAACCAGACCCTCGCCCCCCGTGTCCTCGCCGCCCTCTCCGCGCGCCTGGGCGTCCCCGTCTTCCAGGGCTACGGACTGACCGAGTCCACCCATCTCGCGCACACCGACGGGCCGGTGGACCCGCGCCCCGGCTCCGTCGGCCCGCCCGTCACCGGCAGCACCTCCCGCGTCGTCGACCTCACCACGGGAGCGCCCCTGCCACCCGGTGAGCCGGGCGAACTCCAGATCCGCGGCCCCCAGCTGATGACCGGCTACACCAACCGCCCCGACCTCAAACCGTTCGACGCCGACGGCTGGTTCGCGACCGGCGACGTCGGCTACCTCGACGAGGACGGCTACCTCTACGTCCTCGACCGCCTCGCCGACGTCTTCCACCACGACGGGCGGCTGATCGCCCCCTCGCTCCTCGAACGCCGCCTGGAGGAGCACCCGGAGATCACCGAGGCCGCCGTGGTGGACCGCCCGGACGGCGACCGCGGCCGGGCCCCCGTCGCCCATGTCGTCACCACCGCCACCGACCCGGCGGACCTCGCCCGTGTCATCGCCGGGGTGAACGCCGGACTGGACCCGCACGAACACCTCCGCGAGGTCGTGCCCGTCACCGCCGTCCGCCGCTCCCCGACGAACGGGAAGGTGGACCGCAAGGCCCTGCGCGCGGAACTCCCCGGCGCCCGCACTCTCACCGTCTGACGCGCCCCGGTACGACGCGGAAATCCCCGGGGAACGGTGCGCAATTCCCCGGGGATGCGTACGCAGGACTGCCGGAGAACGGCCATGGCCTGCCCACGAAATCGGCGCCCTGCCGCCCCTCGCGGAAATACCGGGCAACAGAGGAAGAAACGCGGCGGAATTCGCCGCCCGGCCCCGGACGCTCAACCTGCCGGCAGAGCCGCCGCGTTCTCCCGCGTACGCCACAGATACACCACGTCCCGCCCGAACGACCACACCAGCGACGCCAGCGCGAGCGCCACCGCGGCGGCCGCCACCGGGGGCGGGGCGATCCGGGCGCCCGCCGCGACCAGGACGACGCCCTGGAGCGCGGCCACCGCCTTGCGCGCCGTGCTCGGCGGCAACGGCGCCCGCAGCCACGGCAGTACCCACGACGCGGCCACGAAGACGTACCGCATCGCCCCGATCGCCACCACCCACCAGCCCAGCGACCGCGACACGAACACGGAGAGCACCAGGATCAGGAACGCGTCGACCTCCATGTCGAACCGCGCGCCCAGCGCCGTCGCCGTCCCGGTGCGCCGCGCGACCTGCCCGTCCACCGCGTCCAGCGCCAGCGCCACCGAGGCCAGCGCCACCAGCAGCGGCACCGGCACCCGCTGTCCGAACGAGTCCGCGACCAGCGCGGTGACACCGCCGACCAGCGCGGCCCTGGCCAGGGTGACGCGGTTGGCGGCGCCGAACACCCGGGCCCACGGCCGGCGCGGCACCAGCGTCAGCACGGCCCAGGTGCCCACCGCGAACGCCGCCCCCGCGACCCACCCCGCGGGCCCCGCGCCGACGGCGGTGCACAACGCGGCGAGCAGCGCCAGATGGACCCCCAGTCCGACGGTGGTCTCCCGCCCCCACGCCCACGCGTCGTACCTGCCAGGTAACGCCACTGCGCCTCCCTCCGACCGTGCGACCGGACCGTATGGCACGGCCGATAAGTGCCGCGTATGGTATCCGCTGGAATCGCCCGAGCGCGTTTTCCGGCAGCGTGAACGCTCACCCGAATACCCAGGAGGATGTGGATGCGGCGCACCGCCCGCGCGTTCTGGCTCCGTTCTCCGGGGCACGGGGAAATCCGCACGGTCGGCCTTCCGCGACCGGGGCCCGGTGAGGTCCTGGTCCGTACGCTCCACACCGCGGTGAGCCGCGGAACGGAAACCCTCGTCTTCCGCGGCGAAGTCCCCGAGAACCAGCGCACCGCAATGCGCGCCCCTTTCCAGGAAGGGGAATTCCCCGGCCCCGTACGCTACGGCTATCTCAACGCCGGGATCGTCGAGGAGGGCCCCGCCCCGCTCGTGGGCCGCACCGTCTTCAGCCTCTTCCCGCACCAGACCCGCTTCGTCGTCCCCGCCACGGCCGTCACCCCCGTCCCCGACACCGTCCCCGCCTCCCGCGCGGTCCTCGCCGGCACGGTGGAGACCGCCGTCAACGCCCTGTGGGACGCCGCGCCCCTGATCGGCGACCGGATCGCGGTCGTCGGCGGCGGCATGGTCGGATGCAGCGTCGCCGCCCTCCTCGCCCGCTACCCGGCCGTCCGCGTCCAGCTCGTCGACAGCGACCCGGCGCGCGAGGCCACCGCCCGCGCCCTCGGCGCCGGCTTCGCGCTGCCCGTCGACGCCGCGGGGGAGTGCGACCTCGTGGTGCACGCCAGCGCCACCGAGGCCGGACTGACCCGCGCCCTCGAACTCCTCGGCCCCGAGGGCACGGTCGTCGAACTGAGCTGGTACGGCGACCGGCGCGTCAGCCTGCCGCTGGGCGAGGCGTTCCACTCCCGCCGCCTCGTCGTCCGCAGCAGCCAGGTCGGCGCGGTGTCCGCCGCCCGCCGCGCCCGCCGGGGCTTCACCGACCGGCTCGCCCTCGCCCTCGACCTCCTCGCCGACCCGGCGTTCGACGCGCTCATCACCGGCGAGAGCGCCTTCGACGACCTGCCCGGGGTGATGCCGCGGCTCGCCGACGGCACCCTCCCGGCACTGTGCCACCGCATCCGCTACGACGACCCCGACTGAACCGCCACCCGCCCCGACGCCCTCTGGAAGGTGCACCGTTGTTCAGCATCACCGTCCGCGACCACCTCATGATCGCCCACAGCTTCCGGGGCGAGGTCTTCGGCCCCGCCCAGCGCCTGCACGGGGCGACCTACCTGGTGGACGCCACGTTCCGCCGCCCGGAACTCGACGCCGACGGCATCGTCGTCGACATCGGCCGGGCGACGGAGGAACTCGGCGCCGTGGTGGGCGCGCTGAACTACCGCAACCTCGACGACGAAGAGGACTTCGCCGGGATGAACACCTCCACCGAGGCCCTGGCCAAGGTCATCGCCGACCGCCTGGCCGACCGGGTGCACGCCGGAAACCTCGGCGAGGGCGCCCGCGCGCTCGCCGGGATCACCGTCACCCTGCACGAGTCGCACATCGCCTGGGCGAGCTACGAGCGCGCCCTGTGAGCCCTGCCGACGCCCCGCCGGTCCACCTCGTCCTGCCCGAGGGCGTCGCCGACCCGGCGGCCCCCAGCGGCGGCAACGTCTACGACCTGCGGATGTGCGAGGAACTCCCGCGCGCCGGCCGCCCGGTGCGCCCGCACACCGCCCCCGGCACCTGG